>CAZZPW010000007.1:8077-25990 GCA_964655825.1 uncultured Candidatus Saccharibacteria bacterium | reverse complement strand
GTACACCCCCGCGTCACCTCAACACAGCCATCGAAGAGATTCTCGGGACCATGCGTAGGTCCAAAAGGACCAGATGAGGTGATTATATTTTGAGCGCCAAGTAGGTTAATACTAAGGTTGGATGTACTTGGTTCGAGTACGGGACTTGGTTCTGGAGCTGGTGTTGGGGTCGGCGTCGTACTACGTGTGCCCGAAAGGATAAACTCGCGAGCCTCTACACTATTTGAGTCACGGGTACCCGAGACCGTAAGTCGTACATACCGGGCCGAGTCAGTAAGGCGTGCTCCGGACCAACGATTAGCAAACCCACTTTCATCTGCAATTAGAGTTCGGTAATTTTCGTTGAGCGTCTGCTTGGCTTGTAGCGACCACCTGCGGGCATGCCACGTACCGACAGTATCACCGAAGAGCTGCGCTTCATCGAGGTCGTAGACGGCGCCCAGGTCAAATTCTACCCAGAAGGACTCGGTTTGATTGCTACCTGTGGTACACCCCCGCGTCACCTCAACACAGCCATCGAAGAGATTCTCGGGACCATGCGACGAACCAAAGGTGTCCGAGGAGGCGATAATGTTCTGGGCATTAACAATAGAGTTGGCTATGTTAGTTACCGCTGGTTCGTCAGTAGTACTACCGATGGGAGCGACTGGATCAGATGCTGGTTCGGTTTCTGGTTCCGGTTCAGGGGCTGGTGTTGGTTCTAAAACTGTCGGTTGCGCTACTTCACCAGTTACTCGAAAACCGTCACGAATATAGTCATTGACTGCGGCAGCTGTAAAGCGATCATCAAACGAATCGCGGCTCTGTTGCACAGCACGATTCATAAATACCTCATATCCACCACTAAGACCAATACTGCGCATATACGTCTCAATCGTTCGTTCGGGATCGCGGAATGCAACCGCAGTTATGACACTATCTACTTCACCCACTGCCTGTTGCCAATCATTCCAGTTCAGTGCTTGAGAAAAAGAGTTCGCTGCTTCGCTCGCAAAATATCGATTCTCACGGGCCGTGACGTCTGCTGATGCTACTCGAGCGAGATTGGCGTTACTAATGTTCACTGCTGAGCCACGTTGGGGTTGTTGGATACTATTTCTACGAATCACGACATCTTGATGACCCGCTGCAGGATTACCCCAATTCAAGCCAAATGAACCAAAACCAGGCTCTGACTCCCACTTATAGATGACATTATTCTCGATACGCATATCAGTAATTGGCAATTCACCATCAACTCGAATCCCAATTACATTGTGTGTGGCGCCGTAGCGACCGCTATGGGCAATAATATTATCAGCAACGAGCACATCATTGAGAGCTGAGCGACCGTGACTCGACCGCTGCGGTGCTTCGCTAGCTAACCAGATACCTGAACCTTGTGGTTGCGTAGAGATATTTCGAGACCCGAGAACTACATTACCTGTCACCTCACCAGAGACATCATCGTTAGTTGGATTTTGGTTTGAACCCAAGGTGATGGCAATTGGCGTCCGCAGGAAAAGATTGTCAGATACCTCTCCACCGGTCCGGTTCTGCACACCACCAGACGATCCGTCAGCATCGACGTTACCACGATAGGTAGTGTTGCCGTCCCCACTCGAGAGATAGGCTGAGCGGTTAAAGATAGTTGAGTTAGCTCCACTCACATTTGGATTCCAGCCGCACTGAAAAAAAACGTTGTACTCGACTGTTAAGTTCCTGGTTTTAGAAGAAAAAATACACTGCGCGTGGCTATCTGTAGAGTAATTACCTGCAAACACGTTACGACGAATGGTCACTCCATCCAGCGTGGTGCCACTTCCGGCCATTACGTTTAATTGAATATACCGAAAACGGTTATCTTCAAAGAGGAGCCAATCGGTTTCATTCATTATATTGGCTTGCAAATTCCCAGTCTTACTTTGATCAAACGTAGCGGCATCCGGATCACGCTGGTAGGCATAAAAATCAAGTCCTACAATTGCAAGGTAGTTGCCCCCTGAGCGGCTATCCCAAGACCAAAATGGCATAGAAGTTACGCGCAGTAGCGGCCGATCGCCGTTACCATACGCACCAATCAAAACCGGTTCGCGAGCCGAACGACCTTCAATGGCACGAGCCTCACTACGGTTACTAAAACCGCCCAGAACCTCATTCGTCCAGACGTCACCTTTTTTTAGTAACATCCAGTCTGGGTAGCCGTAGCGCAAGAGATCCTTTCCAGCGGCAATGGTTCGCTTTGGTGACTGTTCGGAGAGACCGTCATTACTGTCGTTACCTTCTGAAGAAGACACGTAAATGATGCGGGTATCATTACTTGGAGTAAAGTCGGAGTAGCCATCACGATTTGTACTTACCCCCAACACCGCACCGGCTGGTAGTTGCTCAACAGTGGTAAGACGACTTTGTAATTCGCCGACCGCCGTACGCAATGCCTCAATTGAAGCTGCCTGCGTAGTGTGCACAGGCAACACTATCGCTAGAAGTAGAAACGCTAACAGGCTACGCTTACCTATTTGTAGTGACATATAGAAACTCATAATCTTTTACATAATAATAATCAAAAAAAGCGGACCGAACGAACGGTCCACCTCCATTGGTGTAAGTATAGCGTATGTGACGTCTTTTTTGTCGTTCTTTCCGTAAACTGGGGATATGGCTACTTAGGCACTTTTGATAGCTTCATACATAATGCGCTCCTGCGCAGTCACGTAGTCGTGGATTTCTTCTTCGGTAAACCAAATTTTCATCTCACGCTCGGCCTCCTCAACCGACTCAGATTGGTGAATGAGATTCTTCACCGCGCGATTCTCTAGGGTGGCGTGTGAGAAGGTGTCGATAGTGTAGTCACCACGAATGGTGCCCACATCAGCAGTCGCTGGCTCGGTCGTACCCACTGTGCGCGTCACCGTGGCCACTGCGCCCACACCCTCCACGACAATAGCGATAACGGGAGATTCAGTCATATAGCGCACAATCGTACGAATAATATCTTTCCCGTACTCGATTGGCTCCTTTTCAATCTCTCGCCCTTGGGCCTTAAGATCTTCGACAATCCCCTCGCCTTTACGGGTGTACCAATCATCGTCTTTGTTGTAGTGCTCCAAGAGCTGTGCTTCCGTGGGCATAATCATTTTGAGTCCAGCCAACTTCAAGCCCTTCTGTTCGAAGCGCTTAATGATTTCGCCGACGAGAGAACGTTGGACGGCATCGGTCTTGAGTAATACGAGCGAACGCTCTTGGTGTGGTTGTCGAGCCATAGAAAATCTGTTCTAAACTATAGTTTTATAAGCGGGAGCAGTATACCCAGCCCGTATGGTAATTGCAACACAACGTAATTACAGAACTTTGTTAGTGAGCAATCTCCTATTTACAAATTCTGCTACTGGTTTTAGGGCTGGGTATATCGTACGTACCGTACATTGACTAGCGCACGGTAAGTACCTCAGGACCTTTTTCGGTTACCAATACCGTGTGCTCCATATGCGCGCTGCTCTGGCCTGAGTTGGTGAAGGCGGTGTAGCCGTCGCGGTCGACCATAACGTCGGGATCGTCACCGACGATTATCATTGGTTCGATAGCTAAGACCATGCCTGGCTCGAGCGTAGGTGACTCACCTTTAATATAAAAATTAGGAATCTGCGGCGGTTCATGCAGTTCGTACCCCACACCATGACCACAGAAGTCGCGGATAATCGCAAACCCTTCGGGCACCACCGCTTCGATTGCTTTACCGATGTCGCTCACGCGATTGCCCGGTTGGGCGGCGGCAATACCAGCTTTGAGCGCTTGTTTGGTAACGGCGATAAGGTGTCGGTCTTGCTCACTCAGCTCTCCGACCCCGACAGTACGGGCCGCATCAAGCACCATACCCTCGTAGGCAGTCACCAGATCGATGGAGACGACATCACCAGCCTGAAAGGTCTCCGGGTCTTCGTTAGGGATACCGTGCACGACGACATCGTTAATTGAGACACAGGTTGCAGCGGGGTATGGCCGGGGTGCGAAGGTCGGTTGGTAGCCGAGGGTCATTGGTTCGAGGCCGTACTCCTCAAGGAGTGCCATGGCCCGATCATCGACATCGAGGGTTGTGGCCCCAGCTACAACCTCTTTCTCGAGCTCGTCTAACACTGCGGCATGTAACTTGCCGCCCTTACGAAGCAATGCAATTGCTGCATCGTCTTTAATACATGGATGCTCACTCATTACCGTCATTAAAGCAAATACCACCTTAAAAAGCTACACTACCGCTACCTATCACGTGTGATAGGTAGCGGTACACAGTGACGCAGATACATACGCACGTTCGGGAATGATTTAGTCTGCGTCAGCTAGTGCCGCGGCGGCAGCTTCGTCAAGACCGAGGGCAGCGACAATTTGGCGATGAACACCATCAATCGAGTAGGTGCCGTCTAAGTCGTGCACGGTTGCATTAGGGTGGTTACGGTAATGGTCAAGGACGGGTACCGTATCCTCACGGTACCAGCGCAAACGTTCTTCGATTGACTCTGGAGTATCGTCCTCCCGGGCACGACTCTCCATCCGTTCGCGTACTACCGCCTCGGGCGTTTCGAGATTAATTACGTCGACGTGGCCACGTTCAAAAAATTTAAAGGCATCGGCGAGATCGGGTACCTGGCCAATGGTACGAGGGAAGCCGTCTATGAGAAGATGACTCTTTTCGTCGAGCTGATCGACCATAGCCTGCCCCCACAAGACGGCCACCAAAAAGTCGGGTTGGAGCATACCGGTGTCGAGCGTGCGCGCCACTTTCTCTTCGGCGAAGGTCTCTTGCTTCGCGGCCAAGGCGCGAAACCGGCGCCCAGTCTGAATGTCGACGACACGCCGCCGTTCGTCGTCTCCTTCGAGAACAGCTTTTAACTTTTCAATCTGTGTTCCCTTTCCACTGCCCTGCGGGCCAATAAAAATAACGGTTTTGATATCCATAGTTACCGACTATACTCATTAACAATGTCTTCTACCACTCGACTAAAATGCTCCTGGGCAGCCTCTAACTTGCCGTTGTGATTTTCGATAACAACATCGGCTTCGGGCATAAATTTTGATTCTTCATCGTAGCGTTCTTTACGCATGGCAAGATGTTCCGCATCCATCGGCGCGCGGGCAAGAATACGACCTTTCAGGTCCTCCCAGCTACCGGCATCGACGTAAATGACGGTGCACTGCTCGGGCGAAATGAGCTGACGAATCTGCTGTACTCCTTGGAGTTCCATCTCTTTCATTACCACCCTACCCTTTACCAACGGCTCGGTGAACTCTGCTTTTGGTGTTCCGTAGTAATTTCCGCTAAACTCTGCCCACTCGATTAGAGCGTCGGTCTCGATTAAGGTTTCGAATTCGTCACGAGAGACAAAGTGGTACTTTGGGTTTTCCTCTGTGCCTGTACGAGGGGCTCGGCTGGTATACGTTTTAGCGAAGTAGATGTGGTCGGTAAGATGCTCGATGCTCTCGAGCATTTTCTTTTTACCACTGCCCGAAGGGGCCATCAGAAGGATGAGGTGGCCGGTGTGTGTTGCTGACATAGACCACATTAGCGTACCAGGTTTTACCGTTACCGCAACAAGTAGCGTGCTATGCTATAGGCATATATATGGAGATTGAAAAGCGACACATCATTACTGTTTCAGGTAAGCCGGGTAGTGGGAAGTCGAGTACCGCCGACCGAGTGGCAGAGATGCTCGACTACGAGCGATACTCGTCTGGCGACATGGTGCGAGCACTTTTAGAAGCACGCAACATGACCCTCGAAGAATTTAATGAGCGTGCCAAAACCGAAGAATCGCTCGATGAAGCGATCGACGAGCAGCTGCGTGCCTTGCGCCAAAAAGACTACATTGTCATCGACTCACGCCTGGGCTTTTTCTGGTTACCGGAGTCGTTTAAAGTGTACCTCGATATTGATATGGACACCGCCGCCGCTCGCATCTTTAGCGACATGCAAGAGAATAAAAAACGCAAAAAGGGTGCCGGTATGATGAAAGACATCGGTGAAGTGCGTTGGCACGTTATTAAGCGTATGGAAGACGAGCAGAAACGCTACCGTCGACTCTACGGTATCGACCCGTACGACAGTACCCGCTTCGACCTCGTCGTAAACACAGAGCGACACTCCCCCGAAACGGTCGCGCTCACCGTGTTCGATGAGTATAAGAAGTGGTTGAAGACGCGGGTCTGGATTCCGGTCTATAGTGAGGTGCCGCTCGGTTATTCCTTCAAGAACCAATACTAAACAATGATCCCAAAATCACTGCCACTGCTTTGTTGGACTGCGGTAAATTATTATTCACCGTATAGTACATACGTCTCACAATAATTTCCTTGTCCGCCGCGCAGCGGCAGCAATTTTGAAATAATTGTGAAGAGCGGCATAACAAAAAGACCCGCCGAACGGGTCTTTTTGTATACGCTAACAACAGCGTGTGCTTTGCAGACAAGGGATTAGTAATTTTTCGTAGACAAGGCGTGCGTTCCAGAAGTAAAAAAATGACTACAGATACGAGACGGATAAGAAAAAAGACCCATACGGGTCTTTTTTCTTACCCTGCAGTTACTTGAAGAGCTAGTAAATCATTTTAGACAAGGCGCACAAAGGATTTTGTTCGAGCCGTACTGAGTCGTACGGTGAGAATAAAATCTCTGCAGTGCAACGCCGTATCAAACGATTTAATACTCTCTCAAGGAGACTTGGGCGTCGAGTCGGCGCACAAGGTCCAAGACTACAGTAACCGCAATCAGGAGTGCCGTACCACCAATCGCAAAGGCGGCCACGCCCGTTGCTACCTGAAGACCGAGCGGCAGAATCGCTACGAGACCTAAGAAGGTAGCACCCACCAGCGTGAGCCGGGTAATGACGTTACCGAGGTACTCAGCGGTCTGTCCACCCGGGCGAATACCTGGGATGAACGAACCATTGCGCTGCAAGTTCTTTGCCATCGCATCGGGGTCGAAGGTGACCGCGGTGTAGAAGAAGGTAAAGAGAAATACCAACACAAAGTAGGCGGCGGCGTAGAGCGGCACATTCTGGAAGAACGCGTTGACCGCTACCGTCGCTGGCGCAATCCACGCAAGGTCAAAGGCGGAGAGAATGTTGAGAATCATCTGCGGAAATAGCAAGAGCGAGAGCGCGAAGATGATTGGAATCACACCCGCTTGGTTAAGCCGAAGCGGTAGGTAACTAGAAGTACCCCCGTACGTCTTACCACCACGTGATTGCTTGGCGTAGGTAATCGGTACCGGACGCTCGGCTTCGGTCATAAAGACCACCGCGTAGATAACGGCGAGGGCAATGAGCGTAAAGCCGATGTAGAGCGGTAACTGGGTTGCCGTGTAGCTAAAGATAAGCTGCGACATCGTGGTGGGAAGGGTTGCCACAATACCGGCAAAGATAATGATAGAGACACCATTACCGATACCAAATTCGGTGACGAGCTCACCAATCCACATTAGGAGCATTGAACCTGCCACAATAAGGATAACGTTTACGATGAACTGGAACTCGGAGAGTCCGGCAATCACCCCCTGGCTTTGTAAGAGCGTTAGGAAGCCAAACCCCTGCAGAATCGCTAATGGTAGCGTGAGTTGTCGCGAGTACTGCGTGAACTTGGCGCGCCCGGTCTCCCCTTCTTCGGTGTAGAGACTCTTCATTTTAGGACTCATAACCGTCATAAGTTGCATGATGATACTGGCCGTAATAAACGGACCAACACCAAGCATTACAATCGAGAGGTTCGCCAATCCACCACCCGAGAAGATGTTTAGGAGACCAAGAAATTGGTTGTTATCGAAGAATTGTTCGAGCACCAACTGGTCGACACCAGGGATTGGAATGGCTGCGAGCGCACGGAAGATGACCAGTGCACCAAGAATAAACAGAACGCGATTGCGAATTGCTTCGTCAGTGACAATAATCTTGAGTTTGCGGAAGAATGTTTGCATACCGGAATAGTATACTACGCGACGCTACCGCCAGCACTCTCAATCTTGGCCTGCGCAGTCTTTGAGACCTGGCAGCCGCTTACCGACACTTTCTTAGTGAGTTCGCCGTTACCGAGGATCTTCACTGTTGGTGCGCTCTTGCGCCGACTAGCTACGAGACCAGCCGCTACGAGCGTCTTGGGGGTGACCTCAGTACCGTCAAAGGTACTGAGCGTGCTCACGTTAATGACCGCTGGTGCTACCCGCTCGTTGTTGACGGTTTTAGCTCGGTTAACACCGTGACCACGGAGCTTAGGTAACTTCTTGATGTGCTCGCGCATCTCTGGGCGGCTGCTGTTACCAGCTCGAGCCTTTTGCCCCTTATGGCCGCGACCAGAGGTCTTGCCGCGCTTTCCACCGCGACCAACGCGCTTGGCGCTAGCCTTTTTGTGGGTTGGCTTTAGTTCGTGGAGCTGCATACTTAGTCTGTTTTAAGTTGCTTGAGCGCCTCGACGGCAGCGCGAGCATTGTTAAGCTTGTTCTTACTACGAGAGAAGAGCTTGGCGGTTACATCACGTACACCAGCTAGCTCAAGTACCGTACGGACCGAGCTACCCGCCACGAGCCCCCGACCAGGAGCCGGCATAATCATAACCTCGCTGGAGGCGTACTTAGTGTGTACGTCGTGTGGGATGACCTGGTCCTTGTTCATCGGAACGGTAATCATGTGTTTCTTCGCGTTACGAATCGCCTTCTCGATAGCGAGTTGGGTATCGCCGGCTTTACCGACGCCAACACCAACCCGACCCTTCTTGTCACCAATTACCATGGAGACTGAGAAGCTAAAGCGACGACCACCGGCCATCACACGCGTCACGCGGCGAATACTCACAATCTTTTGGTCAAATTCGGGACGGGTTCGTTCGCGTCCGCGATCACCGCGACGGGGACGGCGCGTACGGCCACCACGTTCACCACCGCGACCTCGTCGGGGACGACGCTCTGGCGTCGACGCCGACTGGTCAGCAGCTGGTGCATCGGTAGCAGCGTTCGTTGAAGCGGCTGCTGGAGCCTCCTTGACTGGAGTCTCGGTTGTAGCTTCCGGCTGTTTTGTTTCAGTCATAGATACTGATTAGTTACTAAGTGGTTAGAACGTGAGACCGTTCTCTCGCGCACTATCGGCAAAGGCCTTAATAGCACCAGCGTAGAGAAAGCCCCCACGGTCGAAGACAACTGCGTCGAGGTTCGCTTTTTTAGCCGCCGTAGCGATAGTCTGACCGAGCTCGATGGCGCGTTCAGTCGGCGTCGCGGCTTTGCTGGCCCGGGTGTCGGCAGCCAGCAACGTCTTGGCAGCAGTATCATCGATAAGCTGCGCGTACAAATACGCATTACTGCGAAAGACCGCGAGGCGAGGTCGCTCGGCGGTACCCGTCACACGAGCCCGAATGCGCGCGTGGCGAGCAGTGCGAGCGGCTGTCTTTTGTTGTGATTTGTTTGTCATACGAGATGTTGATTACAAATCTAAGTGTTTAGTTTTGCTTCAGCTGCGCGGAACAACAAAATTTTGTCAGGAAGCGTATATCGTATACGACGACTGCCAAAATTTAAGTTGTGACAAAGCAGATGGAGTAAAAATGAATACTTAGACAGCTTTTTTACCTTGCTTGCGAATAATATACTCACCCTGGTAGCGAATACCTTTGCCTTTGTATGGCTCTGGTGGTCGTACCTTACGGACGTTCGCCGCAAACTGGCCGAGTACTTCTTTGTCGGCACCAGTGATGGTGATGACGTTTTTCTCGACAGCTGCGTCGAGTCCCGCAGGAACTTCGAACTCAACCGGGTGTGAGAAACCAACGTTCAAGACGAGAGTATTCCCCTTCATCTCAGCGCGGTACCCCACCCCTTCAATTTCGAGCTTCTTCTCGAACCCTTCGGTCACGCCATGAATCATATTCTTCACGTGGGCCGCAAACGTACCCCAAAGGGCATGTGAGAACTTCGTCTCTTTCTTTGGTGCGACGGTAACTCCATCGGCACCAACTTCGATTGCTACCTCCTTGTGGACTGGTCGCGAGAGGGTCGCTTTGGGACCTTTGACGGTTAGCTCGGTATCGGTAACCGATACTTCGACACCGCTCGGGACAGTCGCAATTTGTTTTCCTAATCGGCTCATACGCTACCAAATGATAAAGAGCTGCTCACCACCAACGTGCTGCGCACGGGCCTCCTCATCAGTGAGGATGCCGGCGGGGGTTGAGAGAATGAGGTTGCCCTTACCAAACTTAACCGGATGAATCTCCGTTACTCCTGCGTACAGACGTCGACCAGGTTTACTGATGCGCTTCACCCCATTGATGTGGTGATGCCCAGCTGCGTCGTACTTTAATGTGACTGCGAGCTTCTTGCTCACGGCTGCTCCTTCAGCTGCCACTTGCTCGACGTACCCCGCCTCGGCGAGTTTCGTAGCAATGGCGTGCTTCAGTTTTGAATACGGCAGCAATACCTGGGTCTTACCCACGGCGCCAGCATTCTTCAACTGAATGATGAAGTCTCCGACTGTATCGCTTACCATGATGATTTTTTAATACCTGGGATGTGTCCCTCGTGCGCTGCTTCGCGGAAGCAAATACGACACATGTCGAAATCGCGCATGTACCCGTGCTTACGCCCACAGAGGCTGCATCGACGGACCACCCGACACTTGTATTTTGGCTCACGCTCAGCGCGAACCACGATTGATTTTCGTGCCATCTGGTTATTATTTATGGCGGTATGGTATCGGCTAGGTTGTGCCGACTCATACCCTACTAATTACTCGTTGACTCGACCGTCAACTGAGGTGCGCCTACTATACGTGATTTTATTGAAATTACAATAGATTAGTAGATTTCTATCGACCTAACTGCTGAAGTAAATTATTTATGATGTTACGTATTGTGTTAGTTGTTTGAGCACCATTAATAACACCTTCTTGGCCATCAACATAAACAAATGTGTGTGGTACACCCAGCACATCAGCTGCAATTGCTTCATCAAAGTCTTCTTGCACTACACCTGGCATTGCATTGAGCTCTCGACATTCCGCAAAACGGGTCCGACTAACACCTGCTCGAGCTGCAAAATCGTCTAATGCATCCATAGTAGTGAATTCATTTGTTTCCTTTTCCTCATATAGCTCATCCAAGAACTCCCAATATGCATTATTTCCCTTTAAGAGTGCGGCACACTCTGCAGCAACAGCTATATCAACACTATTGGGGTGGAGCTGAGAAATCGGAAAATTGCGATAAGCCCAGACAATTTCAGTGTCGAACTCCTCCGTTAGCTCAGTAATAGTGTCATGAAACCCTGCACTATATGGACTTTCAAAATCCATGTATGAGATTAGAGCGATTGGTGCTGAACGCTCACCACGTATGTGATCATCTTCCCCCAGTGGTCGAACAGACATGCTACTTACTTCATCATCCATCTCAAGCTCCATACAAACCAATCCGTTTGGTGTAGTCATTACCGCCTCTGCCACCCCCTGACTATCAATACAGTAGTAGCTACCGTCCTCAAGAGGGGCTGAGATACGATATTCTTGCGAAGCAGTTTGACATTTTGGCACATTCCCAGTCAATGCTTCAGTTACTATATCTGTTTGACAAAAACCCTGGTACGAACGTGAGTTGTCATCATAGTAGATTTCGGCTTGCGCTCGTAAGTTGTTAATCTGTGTTTTTACCGTCGCGTCTCGTGCTTTTTCACGTGCTTCTCCTAAACTGTCGAGGGTTGTATTCCCAAGCTTTGTCATAATCAGCACCATGATTTGCTCAATGAGCTGTTCAATTTGAGCGCGATCAAGATTGGCATACTGGCTCGGCACCTGAGCTGAGGACGGGGTGATAGGCGTAAGTAGTAATAATGCGCAAAGTGTGAGGGTGCTTAGAGTTTTTTTCATAGAAACGTTTTGATTGTACTTCAAGTATATCGAATTACCGAGACAATTCAGTGACCAAAGTTGATATCAGTGCAATATACAAAAGGCCGCAGCTAAGCTGCGGCCTTTTGTATTCACGAGTATGATATTACTCAGTCTCTTCAGCTTTTTGCAACGGTAATCCTAGGTGACGCAACAGCGCTTCTGCCTCTGCCTTCGTCTTAGCGGTGGTCACGATAGTAATCGCGAGACCGAAGACATCCTTGAGCTCCTCATCGGCACACTCCGGGAAGATAGTGTTGTCTTTGATGCCGATAGTGTAGTTACCCATCTCATCGATAGCGGTACGCTTAAGACCGCGAAAGTCGCGGGTTTGGGGTAGCGCCACGTGAATCAGCTTATCGAGGAAGTGTTGCATGCGGGCACCGCGCAACGTCACCTGATATCCAATAATATCGCCCTCTCGCAGTTTGAATGAGGCGATTGATTGCTTGGCAGGTCGCGGTGACGCTTTTTGGCCGGTAATGCGAGCCAACCGATCTTCGATGATGGCAAGCTTTTGTTTGTCTTCGATCTTACCCGTACCGCTTGAGACCACGACTTTTTCAACCCGCGGACATTGCATGACATTGGTGTAGCCGAGCGACGACTTAAGAGCCTCGAAGACAGTACTGAGTTTGGTTTTGGTGTTTTCCATACGCTTATGACTTAGACGGCCTTGCCGGTTTTCTTGGCAATACGCTCTTTTTTGCCATCGGTAATTTGGTAGCCGATGCGCGATGGCTTACCGTCAATGGCAAGAGCAACGTTTGACACGTGCACTGGTCGTTCGATTTCAATGATCTGACCTTGTGAGCGCATACGACGATTCTTTTGGTGCTTGGTGGCGATATTGATGCCTTCGATAATCACCTGCTCGGTTGCGGGTAGGGCTTCTCGAACGGTGCCGGTCTTACCCTTATCCTTACCAGCGATGACCACGACTGAATCTCCTTGTTTGATTTTCATACGATTTTTGTTAGCGAGTTTACGAGTTTAGAAATAATCGTACCCGGTGAAATGCAAGCGTTGCTTGCTGACGAAAGCATCAGCTTTCGTATTTCACTGGGTTTAGTAAGATCTAATTCGTTACACTCATAAGACTTACTAAACAATCTCGGGCGCGAGTGACGAGATTTTTTGGTACCCCATTTCGGACATCTCCCGAGGAATCGGACCAAACACACGGTTTGCCCGCGGCTCCTTCTTCTCTTTGTCGACCAATACAACAGCGTTGTCGTCGAAACTGATATACGAGCCATCGACGCGACGAAACGGCTTGCGTTGGCGGACGACGATGCCGTACACCACATCCTTCTTCTTAACTTGCTTACGGGGCTCGGCCGTCTGAACAGACAGGACAACCATTTCTCCCAACTCAGCGTAGCGCTTTTTAGAGCCGCCAAGCACCTTAAACACGCGGCCAACTTTGGCGCCTGAGTTATCAGTGATCTTGACGATAGTTTGAGGTTGAATCATAGATCAATGCTACTTAACCAAGGTGAAGCGCTTACGCTTACTGATTGGTGCGACTTCTTTAATCTCGACCTTGCTACCAACGCTCGCAGTATTACCTGCATCGTGGACCAAATACTTCTTGGTCAAGCGTTGAAACTTCTTGTACTTCGGATGCTTTACGTACCGCTCCACCGCAACGGTGATGGTATCTTGCATCTGGCTGGCAACGACGGTACCGCGTAGGACACGTCCACCAGTTTTTTGGGTTGCTTCTGTCATACTCGTTACTTAGTGGTTGCCGATGTTCGGCTCGTTAATTCGGTGAGTGCCCGAGCAATGTTTTGCTTTGCAGCACGAGCGGCCGTTACATCACGACCACCGATACCAAAGCGGTGTTTTTGCACCTCTGCCCGCTGCTCATTCACAAAGGTGGTGAGCTCGCTGTCGGACATATCTCGGATTTCTTTCATTGGTTTCATACAGCTAGGATTGGCTTAGGTGCGCGTTTCTTCACGGGTAACGAATCGACCTTTGAGCGGGAGCTTGGCTGCGGCCTTACGGAGCGCCTCGCGCGCTACCGCTTCAGAGACACCGTCGACTTCAAAGAGGACACGGCCTGGTGCGACCTCGAACACGAAGTGATCAGGGTCACCCTTACCCTTACCCATACCAACCTCAGCTGGCTTTTTCGTAATCGGTTTGTCGGGGAAAATACGAATCCACGTCTTGCCGGTCTTACCTAACGTACGAGAGATAACCCGACGAGCAGCCTCAATTTGGTTCGAACGAACCCGGGCTGGTGTTTCGGCCTTGAGTCCATAGCTGCCAAAGGCCACGGTAACACCACGGGTTTCTGGACGAGCGAGTTTTTCTGGACTTTTGCGACCGACCTGCCACTTACGGTGCTTTACTTTCTTAGGAAACAACATACGCGTTAGGAGTTACGACTGCTACGACGCGGTGCTGCTTCGGCAGTGTTCTGTGCATTGCGGTCGGCAAAAACTTCACCACGGTAGATCCACACTTTAATACCGATGACCCCGTACGGCAGATTGGCACGTACGCGAGCAAAATCGATATCAGCACGAAGGGTTTGTAACGGGATTCGACCTTTCTTCAATTCTTCGCGGCGAGCCATATCGGCACCACCAAGACGGCCGGATACGATAATCCGAACGCCTTGAACGTCGCGGTTCGCCATAACCTTTTCGACAGTCTGCTTTAAGACGCGCCGAAACGGCATGCGCTTCTCGAGACCCTCCATCACCATTTGACCAACGATGCTGGCACTGGTTTCAGGGTTACGAATTTCTTCGATATCAAGCTTGACGTCGGGCTTCTCGGCGAGCTTGAGGGTACGCAAGAGCATATCGATGTCCTTACGCAACTTCGTGGCGCCTTCGCCGCTACGGCCAATCACGAGGCCAGGGCGAGCCGTTTTTACGATAATGCGGAGCTGCTTCTCGTCGCGCTCGATTTCGATTGCGTCGACAGACATACCGCTGAGCTTTTTGTTGAGGAGCTTACGAATGGCGGCATCGGTACGTAAGTACTCACGAAACTTTTGCTTGTCGTTGGTAAACCAACGGCTACGCCAGTCACGGTTAATACCGATACGTTGAATATAGGGATGAGCTACGTGTGTCATAGACTGAACTTAGCCGAGCTCAACAGTAATATGACTGTTGCGCTTGTTAATACGGGACGCTGAACCACGCGCGCGCGGAATAAATCGCTTGTACGTTGGCGCTTTGTCGACCGTTACTCTAGTAATTTTTAGTGACTCTGCAGTCTTACCCGCTTGGGTAGCGTTGGCCATCGCTGAGCGAATAACCTTAGTAAACGGACCAGCTGCCCGCTTATCGACAAACTGCAAGGTGGTGAGTGCGTCAGAAGCTTTTTTACCTCGTACCAGATCAGCGATAAGGCGAACCTTGCGAGGTGACTGACGGTAGTTTTTGAGCGTTGCTTTCATACGTCAATCAATTAGGAAGCTTTAGCGGCTTTAGCAGCGGCAATTTCAGCCTCTTTCTTCTTCTGATCAAGTTCTTTCTGCATCTTACCGCCGTGACGGTAGAATTTCTTGGTGGGGGCGAATTCGCCCAAGCGATGACCGACCATCTCCTCTGAGGGAGTGACCTCGATGTGATCTTTACCGTTATGTACACCAAAGGTAAAGCCCACCATTTCTGGTGAAATCAGTGAATCGCGTGCCCACGTCTTGATGACACCTCCCTCGCCCGGCTTTTTGCCGTCGATTTTCTTGAGGAGTTTGGCGTCTACGTAGGGACCTTTATACAACGATCGTGCCATAGTAAATCACTCTAAAATTGCGATCTGCCGGAACGCATCTCCTCCTTACAGGAGCTGTTCAGGTTGCCGCTACACAGTAGCTGGCAACCTCTTGCGAAAGCGTCCCACGCTTTCTCACAATTTGATAGAGATTTAAGATTTTAGTTGAGTAATGTACACACCCGTTAGTGTGCACTTTAAAGACTGCTTGGAATGTCGAGCGATGTTAACGGCATCGTCTCGACAACAGTCTTTGCGTTCGAACATTCTGTGTACGAGAACTACTGCCAGGCAGTTCTCTTACGAGGTTTTGGAACGGCCGTATACTACGGGAAATTAAGTCGAGAGTCAATAGAGTGTGGTAGGCTGAGCAGATGCCAAAACCGCGTGGCCGCGAGCACACCACCCTCACCGAGACCGCCGCGCTGGTGGTGCGCGAACTCTATAAAATGCCGACAATCAAAATGATTGCGCCCGGTGAGATTAAAACCACCAATAAACGTGGTGGGAAGCGATTTCTGACCGCTGTGGAGACCACCGCCGGGCTTGAGCTCATTATTACCGGCCAGAGTGTGCAGTACGTGGCTGTCCATACACCACAACCAGCAGTACTCTACCAGCAACTTAAAAACGCGAAGTCCTTGCGGGACTTCGCGTTTCGGTATCGTGAGCGGAAACCGGGAGTCTAACGCAGCTCGGTAAAACCGTGCGGATTCGAAACGCTATCGCGGGCAGCTGTAGCGTCCTCAACAGGCTTTACTGGATGAAGATTCTCATCTTTCGCTAATACCGGCACGTCTTCAGCTTGTGGAACGTGCGGCGCCTCTACAAGGGCTCTGCGTACCATCTCGTGCTCTTCCGGCGTGAGTTCGCTGTCTGCCGTAGCTGGCGGCTGCTCGGCTTGTCTTTTAAAATCGAAGCCTTCAAATGGCATATTTATTGCTTGTCAGCGTCGAGCGCATCGTCGACCATCTCTTCGGCAGGTGTCCCTTCTGCTACGTTCTGCACGGTCTCCTTAGCGGCGTCGCTAGCGTAGCCAACGTGCTCGTTAGCTTCGTCGGCGACGTGCATTGCCTCATCTTTGACAGCCGCAGCTGCCTCCTCAACTGCTGTACTCGCGTGCGCAGCGGCGTCCGCTGCTTCTTGTGCGGCTGCCTCTACTTCTGTGTCGGCTTTGCTACCAAATAGTTTTGCAAAAAAACCCATATTATTACTTGTTTATTTTTTAAAAACAGTTCATCCCTTAGGACGAACTCGTTGCTTACTAGTAACTATACCTGAATCTCAAAAATACTCACTCGAACCTGTTAATAACATGTTACACACCAAAGCTGGAAGCGTGTTGCGATTCATAACCATCGTACCTGATTAGTAAAAAACCGCTCGCAGTGCGAGCGGTTTTTAAATGTCGTTTCTGTGATCCTGTCAATCTAGCGTCGCTTGCCGACACGGCGGCGTGAGACGATAAACTTGTTGGAGTACTTCTTCGGTGAGCGCGTTTTCTGACGCTTACCGGTCGGGCGACCTTGCTTGGTACGAGCACGTTTGTGGCCCCGCGGTGACTTACCTTCTCCACCACCGTGTGGGTGGTCGACGGCGTTCTTGGCTGAACCACGCGTCTTCGGGCGCAGCCCCATGTGACGCGCACGACCAGCCTTACCAATGTTTACCAGGCGGTGCTCCTCGTTTGAGACTTCACCGACCGACGCCCAGGCGGTTGAAATGATCTTCCGAATCTCGGTCGACGGCATCTTGAGCTGGGTGTATCCACCATCGTGCGCTACCACCTCAGCGTAGTTACCAGCTGAACGCGCAATCCGCGCACCAGCACCGGGCTTGAGTTCGATATTGAACACAAAAGTACCGATTGGCATTTTGCCTAGAGGTAACCGGTTGCCAACTTTGGCCTTGGTAGACTCAGATACGATAAACGTATCACCTACCTTCATATTGCGTGGCACGAGGACATACCGACGTTCGCCGTCTTTGTAGAGGACGAGTGCAATAAAGCCAGAGCGGTACGGGTCGTACTCAATTGACTCGATCTTGGCCTCGATGTCTTTCTTGTTGTACGTGAAGTCGATATCACGATACTTACGCTTGTTACCAGCACCACGGTACCAGGTCGTAATGCGACCTTGACTGTTGCGGCCGCCCGTAGAACGCTTCCCTTTAGTGAGCGCTTTGTGGGGACGACTCTGGTTAGAGCTGAGTTTCTTTTTGTACTCAATCACGGTCATGCCACGACGACCGGGACTGGTTGGTTTAAGTTTTTTCAT
>CAZZPW010000007.1:2827-7977 GCA_964655825.1 uncultured Candidatus Saccharibacteria bacterium | reverse complement strand
ACTCAATCACGGTCATGCCACGACGACCGGGACTGGTTGGTTTAAGTTTTTTCATAGCTGTGGGTTAGAAATTAGTGCTAAACGAACCAGTGTTCGTCGCTTATCTTCCTAACTAGTAAATTAAATGAACAAATGAGCGGAGCGATTATTGTGAATTTAGTTCTCAATTCTGGGCTTTAGCCCGCCCAGAATTGCTAGAACAGGTAGCTTCACTCAACTGCAAAATATTCATCGGTGCATTACACAAGTGTAATACTGTCGCCTGGTTTCAGGTACACGTAGGCTTTCTTGATTCCCTTTTCAGAAACCACGCGACCTTTTGCGCGTGACATATGCTTGCGCGGGGCTTTGGTAACGGTGTTAACCTTCACCGGCGTCACGTTGTAGAGCGCTGTAACCGCATCGGCAATGTCGTACTTGGTAGCGTCCTTGCGGACCACAAAGGTATATACATTGCGTTCGCTCATGCCGACACCTTTCTCAGTAATGCGTGGTTTGATAATCACGCTACTAAGATCACGGTCAGTTGGCTGTGCAGTCACCACCGGCTTCGCTGCTGCGGCCGCTGGTTCGGCTCCGTCGTCTTGCTTGTTGCGACTAAAGAGTGCCATAGGTACTACTTAGATGGATAACATTAGGCAACGCGGGCTTGGAGAAGCTCGACTGCCTTCGTTGGTTCAACCACCATAACGTATTTGTACGTAAGGAGGTCAACCGGGTTTACGTCTTTTACTTGCGCCACTTCGACATTGCCAAAGTTACGAAAGCTCTTTTCGACAGCGTCGTTCCGCTCAGTGAGCAGTACGAGCGCGGCGTTATTACGCTTGGTAGCGAGCCCTGCCTTGTCGGCGCCGGCAGCTACTGCCTGCAGTACTGCCTTAGCGTCGGCGGCTTTTGGGGCATCGAAGGTGAGTGCATCGATAAAGACAATCTCATCGTCGGCTTGCTTACGCGAGAGCGTTACGGCGAGCGCTTTTTGCCGCACCTTTTTGTTGAGCTTACGACTAAAGTCTTTCTCGTTGGTTGGTCCGTGGGTGACACCACCACCAGTCCAGATAGGGCTGCGGCGTGAACCGTGTCGAGCGCGGCCGGTCCCCTTCTGACGCCACGGTTTTTTACCACCACCCGATACTTCAGACCGGTCTTTTACCTTGGCGGTACCAGCACGGGCGTTACCCTGCATGGCGACGACTACCTCGTGAACGAGGTCGGGGTTCCACGCCACGCCAAAGACGTGCTCAGGGAGCGTGACCGTTCCGGCTGACTTACCCGCTTGATTGAATACTGTTGTTTCCATAGGCATACTAGAGTCCACGAACTTCGACTAATGATCCTTTTCGACCTGGGATGGCTCCCTTAATAAGAAGGAGATTCTCCTCCGGATTAACTTGCAAGACCTGCAAGTTTTTAACGGTCACCCGCTCGTTACCCATGCGACCAGCCATTTTCGTGCCTTTAAAAACACGAGCTGGGCCGGTAGCACCAATTGAGCCTGGCTCACGGTGTGAGTGCTTCTGACCGTGTGAGGCCGGGCCACCCTTAAAGTTGTGGCGCTTTACCACACCTTGGAAGCCCTTACCTTTTGAGATAGCCGACACCTGTACGGTATCGCCCACGGCAAATACATCGGCAGCGAGCGTCGCCCCCTTCTCAAACGTCTCGACTGAGTCGTCAAAATTAAAGCGGGTGCGAAACTCGCGCACTGAGTGAAAGCCCGTCTCACCAAAGTGGCCTTTCTCGGCCTTCTTGGTGTTAGCAGCCTTCTTGGCGCCCGTCGCTACCTGGACCGCGGTGTAGCCATCGGTATCGGCTTGCTTAACCTGGGTAATAACGTTCTCGCTGACGCGCAACACCGTCGCCGGGTGCGCAGCACCGGTCTCGTCGTAGACCTGGGTCATGCCGTCTTTGGTACCTAAAATAAACTTCATCGTATATTTTGGCCTAACTGATAACTGCTTTTGTAGACCACAAACGAAATCGCGCCAGTATGACGCGAGCAGAAGCTCACCAGCATACTGGCGCGATTTCTGCCCATTGGTTCTCATATGTGCGAGCACATAATCACCGAACGTAGGTCTATACCCGACTCTATTTCGAACGAAACGCGTGCCGAATAGGGTCATAGCGTGAGTTCGTAACAAGAAATAGGGACGGGTTTAAAAAGCTGGCGCTACTATACTAAATGTTGAGGTAAATGCAAGCTTACGGAGGTTGATTAGATTGGTGTACAACTCAGGACACTTGCAACACAGCCGTAATCTGGATTATCTCCGGAACAGCCGCCGGTACATTCAACGCCCCCAGTCGTACAGGTTGGGTTATTGCTTATTTGCCCTACACAACTGTTTGGACATGAGGTGACACGCGCCGGACACTGATACTGCCCGGTGGTACCACCACCGCCAGATGCACACTCCCAGGCATTAGTGCCTGCGTCATAGGCTAAAGTGTCGCCGTCATCACAACCGGTCGGTAGTGGGCTGGCGTTCACAACATTGGTCATATCTGATGCATTAACACAGTTACTGCCCACTTGGTCACAATACTCAGCGGCTCGCACCTGGCTGCCAAAGTAGGCAAAATCTTGTCCTGGGGTTAAGGTAGATGAAGCAAAGAGTCGAAATAGTGGACCGCCGTCGATTGGTTCAAGGATGCCTGAGGCGTTATCATCACGATTAGCATAGATACTAAAGAGTTCGTCATTCAGAATCATCTTGTAGCGCCAATTGTTAGAGGCGACCCCTTCTTCTCGAAAGGAAATCTGCGGTGAATCATCGATGAGGCGAATACCCTCGCGGACAGTAAGGAAGTTATTTAGGTCAACATCACGATCAAACTTGACACTCACATCGGCAGGGTCACTGGCTGAGTGTTCGGCTGCTATAAAGACTGGGTCACCGATTTGCGTACCTGCATCATCTGTACGGATAAGACGTAGTTCACCTGCATCAGCTCGAAACGACCACCCTCGCTCATCGCCCGGTGTCGTATCGATTAAATCGAGCTGCGGATTCGGTGCGACAATTTCTGCGCTACCGTATACTCCCAGACCGCCAACGCCGAGGGGGCCTGTTTTGGTTTGTATATTGTTACCCACATTAATCGGCGCTGGTGCATTACCACCGGTTGGTGAGGTACTTGGCCCCACCCACTGGGCGTCGATGTAGGTGTAGCCAACTAAGACAGTACATACGAGTGCGAGGGGAATGATGGTTTTGAGGGTGTTGAACATATACCACTAGTATACCGGTACCGCTATGGGATTGGGGGGGGTAATGCACAACAAACCCCGCCAGGGTGGTCATTAAATCAAATACATTCACCAATTGTTACATTGCTCAGAATATACTATCGTAACTCAGACCAACGACGAATTGCCCCACCTTCTAATCGATAGTAGTGACCGTCTGGCACAATAGTATCAATTGATACGTACCAGTTATTCCAGTTCACACCACCAGCACTTACCCAGTTTGTTCCATCGGTGGAGACCTGGAGCGATCCATCGGTTGCGACTCCAATGCTAACCATGATTGGCTGTCCGGTTGTGTTTTGATACGTGGTCCAGGCGGCCCGTGAACCAGCAACATTTTGCCACTCTTGTCCTACTCCGAGCCCACCACCGCCTCCCCCGGCAAGGCTGCTCGCATCAATACAGTCCGTTCCCGTTCGGTCACAGTACTGCTCAGCTCGCACTTCGTTACTAAACTGCGCATAATCGCCTGACGGATCGGTTGTAGAAGCGAAGAGTCTGAACAACACGGGCTCATCAGCGTCGGCCTCAGGAGTGATGAAATCACGCTCGGCGTAAATATTGTAAAAGTCTTGGTTTGGCATAATCTTGTAACGCCAAAAGCCCGGGTATGGGCCATCGGTCTCATAGAAACGAATTGAGGGAGATTCATCTTCTATCCAAACACCCTCTTCTGACCGTAACCATCCTTCGGTTAGAATCGTCCAGTCAAACCGGGTGTTGTACTGGTCAGCACTAGCATTGTAGAACAACTCAATAATTGGATCACCAACTTGATTACCATCTACATCCGTACGAAGAATATTTAAATCACTACCATCTCCACGCAACGACCACCCTCGCTCATTCCCGGGTGTCGTATCGATTAAATCGAGCTGCGGATTCGGTGCGACAATTTCTGCGTCGCCATACACACTGAGGGCATCAACGCCGAGGCGAGCATTTTTAATTTGGTCTTGGCTACCCACATTAAGTGGCGCCGGTACGTTGCCCGCCGTGGGCGCTTGGGTTGGGCCTACCCACTGCGCGTCAATGTAGTTGTACCCAATAAGCACGGTGCAGACCAGGGCGAGGGGGATGATAGTTTTGAGGGTGTTGAACATGTGACCTAAGTATAACGGTACCACTGTGGGATTGGGGGGGTAATACACACCAAACCCCGCCAGCGTTGCTGGCGGGGTTTGTTTGGCTATCACATCAATAGTTATAGCTTTTCAAAAATTGATGGAATACGTGGCAGACAAGGAATACATATCAAGTAAACCCCAGCCAATGGCCGAGGTTTACTGTTGGCTACACTAGTGTGAGCTCTGAGGTGACGCTAGATTGAGGGTTCCAGGAATTTCTCATACTGAGACTGTTCAGGTTGTCGCTATTTTTTTAAAATAGCTGGCAACCTCTTGCGAAAGTGTATAAACACTTTCTCACTCTAGGAATTGAGCAAATTCGGAACAAAGTTCGCAATAGTCGCTACGCTCGTTTGCTCACTTTTCTATCAAGCGATACGAACGAAATGAATGCGGCGGCAGCCGTATTCATTTCTGAGTGAGCGCAGATAGCGCTACATCATCTTGACGTCAATGTTGACCCCAGAGGGCAGCGAGAGGTTCGTTAACGACTCAATCACCTTACCGCTCGGGTTTAAGATATCGATAACACGCTTGTGCATACGCATCTCAAACTGTTCTCGCGCGTCCTTGTGGACGAACGTAGAGCGATTAACGGTGTACTTCTTAATTTCGGTCGGCAGTGGAATCGGGCCAACGACTTCCGCATCAAAGCGGTTAGCGGTGTCGATAATCTGCTTCACCGAGGCGTCAAGAATCTTATGTTCGTAGGCACGGACACGAATCCGTAACTTTTGAATCTCGCCTGCTTTAGTTGCTGTAGCCATAGT
>CAZZPW010000007.1:0-2727 GCA_964655825.1 uncultured Candidatus Saccharibacteria bacterium | reverse complement strand
GTTACCACACCAGCCCCAACAGTCTTACCACCCTCGCGAATCGCGAAGTTAGTTTGATCCTCAAGCGCTACCGGTGCTACCAGCTTAACCTTAAAGGTAGCGGTATCACCTGGCATTACCATTTCTACGCCGTCAGCAAGAGTTACCTCACCGGTGACGTCGGTCGTGCGGATGTAGAACTGTGGCTTGTACCCTGAGAAGAATGGTGTGTGACGACCACCTTCGTCCTTCGAGAGGACGTAGACCTCAGCTTCGAACTCGGTGTGCGGGGTTACTGAACCCTTGGCAGCGAGTACCTGACCGCGGTGGACGTCTTCCTTCTTGGTTCCACGAAGGAGGATACCGGCGTTGTCGCCAGCCTGGGCAGCGTCAAGCTGCTTGTTGAACATCTCAACACCAGTCACGGTTGTTTCGGTAGTGTCTTTCATACCCACAATTTCGATAGTTTCACCGACCTTAACCTGACCGCGTTCTACACGACCGGTTACTACGGTTCCACGACCTTCAATTGAGAAGATGTCCTCAACCGGCATTAGGAAAGGCTTGTCGAGATCGCGCTCTGGAAGTGGGAAGTACTCGTCCATCGCGTCGGCGAGTTCGATAACCTTCTCGCCCCATTCACCAGCTGGCTCTTCGAGTGCCTTAAGGCCTGAGCCCTTGATGATTGGTGCATTTTGGCCATCGAAGCCTTGTGAGTCGAGGAGCTCACGGAGCTCTTCTTCAACGAGCATAAGCATTTCCTCGTCATCGACCATGTCGCACTTGTTGAGGAAGACAATGATCTTCGGTACACCTACTTGCTTGGCGAGGAGAACGTGCTCACGGGTTTGTGGCATCGCACCGTCGGTAGCCGCTACCACAAGTACCGCGCCGTCCATCTGGGCCGCACCGGTAATCATGTTCTTAATGTAGTCGGCGTGACCAGGCGCGTCGATGTGCGCGTAGTGACGGTTTGGGGTTTCGTACTCAGAGTGTGAGAGCGAGATAGTAATACCACGTGCCTTTTCTTCTGGAGCCTTGTCGATATCTTCGACGGCTTTCATGTTGGCGTTGTACCCATCACCCTTGGTGTGGAGTACGTTGAGGATAGCTGCGGTAAGCGTAGTTTTACCGTGGTCAACGTGACCAATGGTACCTACGTTTACGTGCGGCTTACTGCGATCGAATGAATCAGCCATAATCGTAAAATGATTTAGGTAAAGTAAGTAATCACCGCACACAGCTAACGAGCTGTGCGCTCACTGCCAGGTACCGTCACGAGAACAGTTACGCTACCTAGAAGTGCGCGCATCGTGTGAAAGAGCATGTATGTTCACAAACTCTGACACGGCCAGGGCCGTATGCAGTGCCGCGTATAGTACCAAACCCCGCCACTTTTGCAAGTAACTGCATCCTTTAAATACCTAAATCTACACCTTTCGGTGCGAATTTAGGTGGGGTGTGCTTTTAACTACAGAAAACAGCGGTGCAGATGATACTGCGTTGAACATGTTCACCAGAGCAAGTCTCCGTCCTGACGTGAGAAGTGCGGACATAGCCAGAGGGACAGCTGGGAGTGGGTGGCCCGCTTGTACAGGCTGAAGTTTGCGTAATAGCGAAAAGATTGCATGAGGTAAGGCCACCGCCACCTCCGCTAGCCATGCTGGCGGCATCGGTACAATTACCTCCATTCTCGTCGCAGTACCGGTCAGCCCGCACCTGATTACTAAAGTAAGCATAATCGTCAGAAGATGTAGCTCCAGCATAAAATCTAACAGTCGAATTATCTCCGACTCCATCATCATTACGATCAGCGAAGACGGTGAATATATCATTATTTACCATCAACTTATACTTAAAATCACTGTAGCCTTGGTCGGTTTCTCTAAAGTGGAGTTCTGGGGAGACATCACGAATAATGATGGGGCCACCGTTCGCTTCTAACAATTGTCCTTTGACATTTCGATCAAACTCCACCACGGTATCATCGAGTACTGAACCGTGCTCATGGAAGCGCATAGCGGGATCACCGCCAATAATTGTACCGCCAGCGTCTGTCCGATAGAGATGAAGCTCTCCAGCGTCTGCCCTCATGATCCAACTTCCCTCACCCGGGGTGGTATCAACCACAGCCGCATCACCAAATACGCTCAGTGCATCGACACCTAGAGAGCCGCTCTTAATCTGTGAATCACTACCGGTATTAAGCGGCGCCGGTGCATTACCACCGGTTGGTGAGGTACTTGGCCCCACCCACTGGGCGTCGATGTAGGTGTAGCCAACTAAGACAGTACACACCAGGGCAAGCGGGATGATGGTTTTGAGGGTGTTGAACATATGCTTAACGTTAAGATTTTTAATTATTTGTACGCAAACCTTCAAGTCGATTCATTTTCTCTTCAAACGAGAGGTTGTCGGGGTTAGCGCGGAGCGATTCGAGCCGTTCGATTTTTTGGGCGTCCGTTAGTTCGGCGGTGGCAGCTGGAGCAGGCTCAGTCGCAGCTTCTTCTGCTGCTGGCTGGGTTTCGGCTACCTGGCTCGCGGGGGTGTTTTGCATACCGTGGTAAATGTAGAAACTCACGCCCAGCACGGCGACTAAGAGCACGCCCAGGGCAATGAGCAAGGTAACGGTCGAGTTATCGAAGTGTGTGGTCTTTGTCTCGGATGTAGCGACAGCTGGGTTGTGTTGGTCGTTGTCCATAGGTAGATACGATTACGCGATTAGGTTTCGATGAGCGTCGGGATAAT
>CAZZPW010000006.1:17528-33712 GCA_964655825.1 uncultured Candidatus Saccharibacteria bacterium | reverse complement strand
TCGATAATTTCCCGAAAGACCTCATTATCGACAACGTCAGCGGTCACCTCAAGCGCCTGCACCATCGAAATACCGCTGGCGAGCATAGTAGAGAGGTTGTCGCAAATGCGAGTGAGATAAAGCAGCCGGTTTAGTTTTCCGAAATACGGAACACTGACCCGTAATTCGTCGATGAAGCGCGTACCGACTGCTGTCTGCGCGAAGCGCCACAACCCAAAACCAGCCAAAGCAAGGAGGATTAACAGTATCCCAATGTAGTTAACAAGAAAGTCAGAGAGGCCAAGTACTAACTGCGTGTAAATTGGTAACTCTTGGCCAGAGTCGGTCAGAATTTGGCTAATTCGTGGAATCACCAAGGTAAGCATGAGCCCCATGACCAGAATAAAAATACCGACCACGAACGCCGGGTACACCAATGCGTTACGAACCTTGGTGACTACCTGATACGCTCGGTCGAGGTAATCGGCGAGGTAGTTAAACGACTGCTCGAGCGAACCCGACTCTTCACCGGCACGCACCATACTGACGTAAAAGTTAGAGAACACATCGGGGTGGTTTGAGAACGAGCGCGAAATCGAACTTCCTGCCTGCAGGTCTTCACTAATCTGCATGAGTACCCGCTGGAGCTGCGGGTTCTCAGACTCCGCCGCCAGCAACTTAAAAATGCGTAGTGCCGAAACTTGTGCTTCAAATAACGTGGCAATCTGACGCGAAAGGATCACCACCTCTTTGTTCGTTATACGCTGAAAGAGCTCAATTTCGAGATTCAAAATTGACTTCTCATCTTCAACAGGGTCGATTGAGGTAATGGTGTAGCCCTGCTTTTGCACTGTTGCAATCGCTGCTTCGATATTACTAGCATCAACAGTACCCTCGCGTGAGGCATTATTGGTGTCGATGGCTTTATATTTAAAAAGCATAGGCTACATTAGACGCTCCAGGCCTTTCGGGTTAATTGAGTAGGCAAACGCGTTATCAACGGTAATCTCACCTTTTTTGACTAAGTCTACCAAAGAGCGGTTCATATCAATCATACCTTGCTCGAGGCCAGTCTCGATGACCGTCTGAATTTCGTGTGAGCGCGACTCACGAATCAGGTTACCGACTGCGCTGTTATTGATAAGGAGTTCATAGGCCGGCACCATACCCCCACTAATACGTGGAATGAGACGTTGTGAGAAAATGCCCGCTAAACTCCCTGCCAATTGCACCCGAATTTGGTCTTGCTGCCCAGCCGGAAAACTGTCGATAATACGATCGATGGTCTGCGCGGCATTGTTGGTGTGGAGAGTCGAAAATACCAAGTGCCCTGTCTCCGCGGCAGTAACAGCCGTAGCAATCGTCTCGGGGTTACGCATCTCTCCCACAAGGAGCACATCGACGTCTTGGCGCAGTGCGGCGCCAAGAGCTGTGGAGAAATCTTTGGTGTCGATACGCACCTCACGTTGGTCAATGAGCGCTCGTTCGGGTTTGTAGATATACTCAATTGGGTCCTCGATCGTAACGATATGATCGGCCTTACGCTGGTTGATGATGTCTATCATCGCCGCGAGCGTCGTCGACTTACCCTGCCCGACCGGACCAACACAGAGGAAGAAGCCTTGTGGCCGCAGGGCGAAGCTCTCTAGAATTGGTGGAAGCGCCAGTTCTTCGAGGCTCCGTATCTCGTTATTAATGAGCCGCAGTACTATCGAGACATGCCCTTTTTGGTAAAACGCGTTACCCCGAAACCGGGCGGTGTCGCCGTGTTGGTAGGAGTAGTCCATCTCCCGTAACTCGGTAAATTCGGCCAGCTGTTCTTTACGCATCAGCACCTCGGCAAACCCGTGCACATCTTCGTCGGTCAGAATGGGTTTTTTAACTAAGGGTATCAGTGAGCCCGTTACCCGAATCGTCGGGTGTGACCCAACCGATAGGTGCATATCGGACGCACCCTCACTCACCACAATATCAATGAGTGCAGCAAGTTCTTTTTTGTAGTCAACACCAGCCATACGAATAGAAAAATGAACGATCAACGTTTACTCCATTATAAAGGAGTCGTATCGTCCAGAGACAAGTTATCGACAGGCGGCTGAGCATCAGTACCCATGTCGGCAGCAGCGTCAGAAGGGGCGGCCGCAGGCTGGGCGGCACCGGTTTCGTCAAGCGTGAGCGGCGTCGGAGTGGGTGCAGCAATATCATCAAGCTCCTCATCTAGACCGATTTTAGTCCCGAAGGCACCCACCTCCTCAAACGGAATTTGGTGGTTAAGGGCTTTTATGATGGCGTCTTCTTTCATACTCATAAAGCCACTTTGTCGAGCTGTATTGTAAATATCTTCTTCCGACGCGTTTTCAAGAATAAGGTTCTCAATGTCGTCGGTTACCTCTAAACACTCGGTAACGGCAATCCGCCCCCGGGTGCCAGAGGGGCACGTCTCAGTCGGCTGGAGTTTCAGCATGTGTCGATCTTTGGGAATTCGATCGTGGTATCGTTCGGGCAGCGAACCAAACGCATCGTTCACCATCCGCTCAATGGTACCCGTGACCTCAAGCGGTTGTCCGGTGTCGGGGCATAGTCGACGAGCAAGTCGTTGCGCGACGGCTAACTTTAGCGTTGGCGCAATCAGGTACGGGTCAATGCCCATATCAATTAAGCGAGGAACCACACCAATCGAATTGTTGGTGTGAATGGTTGAAAATACGAGGTGACCGGTCAACGCCGCTTGGATAGCGAGTTGCGCGGTCTCGCGGTCGCGGATCTCACCGACCAGAATAATGTCGGGGTCTTGACGAAGGGCCGAGCGTAGTCCGGAGGCGAAGGTGTAGCCGATTTCAGGCTTCACCTGAGACTGCGCCACACCACTAATGTTGTACTCTACTGGATCTTCCAGTGAGAGCACGTTTTTTGAGTCTCGGTCGACCATTTCAAGCATCGAATACAGTGTGGTCGACTTACCCGAACCTGTCGGTCCAGAAATGAGTACAATCCCGTATGGCTCTTGCGTCACGCGCCGGATAATCTCGAGGTTATAATCGGTAATACCCGTCTCCTCCAAAGTGTGGACGCCACGCGCACTATCGAGAATACGCATCACTACTTTCTCACCATCGTTGGTTGGAAATACCGAAACACGAAAATCAATCTTGCGCCCGTCGAAGGTAGCCGAAAAGCGGCCGTCTTGTGGTTTACGTCGCTCATCCAACCGCATCGAAGAGAGAATCTTCACGCGTGCGACGACTGCCGACTGTACATTTTTAGGAAGCTGTAGGTTTGTCTGCAACTTACCATCAATCCGAAACCGGACACGGACTTTCCCTTCGTACGGTTCGATATGGATATCTGAGGCACTACCATCGACCGCGTAGCGCAAGACCGTGGCGACAATTTTTGTTACCGGTGCATCCTCTTCGATGTGTTCTGTTTCCTTTGTCTCACCTCGGGCTTCGCTCTGTCGAGCAGCAATTTCAGCGTCGAGCTCTGTCTCAAGCGAGGTGAGAGCCTCCCCTACTTCACCAGAGAGTGACGCGTAGGCCTTTAGTAACGCTTCAAGGTCTGCCGGCAACAGGTACACAATCTTGTACGGCTGGTGGTGGCGGGTACTCACAAAATTAAGCACCTCTCTGATTTGCACGTCATCGGGCTGATTCACTCCGACGAGCAACACCTCATCTTCAATAGTTAGAGGTATTACCCGGTAGTGTCGGGCCGATTCCTCTGGTAAGAGTTCGAGGAGGTCTTCTTTAATGCGCATTTCGGTAGGCGGCGTATATGCGGGTACGCCATAAAATGCGGCCATACCCTCACGCACAGTAGAAGGGTTTACGCCAGCTTGAATGAGGCTGGTCTCAATTGACGCACCGTCACTAAGGTACTGTTGCGCAGCCGCAAATTGCTCAGCCGTTATAGTTTGATTGTCACGTAGGGTTGAGAGTGCATCCACAAGAAGTGTAATTAGTTAGAGTCGGTTGCTGGTACAAATGGGTTTTCGCGACCAGCTGGTATTGTCGGTACTGCACGGCTGTAATCGACACGGTTGTTAAAACGGGGGTCGGTCAGCACCTCGGTCTGTATTTCGATGCGTTGAATCTCTTCAAGCCGGCGTAAGAAATCACGTGATTCTTGTTCGGCATCGCTCACCACATCGGCATTACCCGAGCGAAGCGCTTGGTCTTCAATCACAAATAAATAGTACCCGATACCTACTGTCGCTAAGAGTCCGAGAAGAATGAAAAGATTTTTTAACATACGTGGTGACAGCAAAATTAGATTGGTATCTGCATACTCGTTGCTTCAAGTGTGACCGTGTATGCGCCAACCGGCTCAGTGATCACTGCTTGCAATTCTTCACTCGGCTCTGTAAATGAGACCCCAACATTTGTCACCCGAAGCGGGTAAACATTTGCTTCGACAGAGCGAAGAAATCCGATGAATGCTTCATACGAACCCTGTACGGTAACCATGATTGGTGTACGCGTGAGAATTGGCTCAATGTCTTCCACCGCTTCTGAATCGACTACTACGCTCGGATCTTGTATCGAGCGTACCGACTCTTCAGTCACCGGTTCGCTGTAACTGATACTTTGGACGCGCATACTATTGCGTTGGGCTATGGTCTCTAGATCTCGTGAGACAACAACCGCGTCAAGCGAACGGGGAAGAAAGGTCTCAAGCGCTTGCTCATCGGCTCGCGAAATAGAGCTAACCTGGTTGAGTAAAGACTGCAGCTCGTTAGTGAATTGCGTAGCGTTATCTATTGCTCTGGTGTACTCATCGACTTCTGCTTGGACGGCACGAAGGTCAACCAGCTTTGGCTGAATAAAAGCAAAGATAATCGCCACACTGAGGCCGAGGAGAATAATTTGTCGCAGAAGTTTAAACGTCATACTTGAACATGATTATGGAGTGGTGGTGGCAGTAGTTCCACCTGGATTTATTGTGGGTTCGACACCATCGGTACCCACTGTTGCTGGCGCACTACTGGTGGCTGGCAGCGACAAAGCTGCCGTCGGTAGCTCACCACTAAACATAATCGCTTGCATCGGCAGCTCGATTGATACTGCAAATTGCACCGGATTTTCAATATCGGTCAATTGCGCCTCGTCGTCGGTATCAGATTCGACTGTTGCCACAGCTTCATTAGCGCTGTATTGCACATTTAATACCTCACCATCCGCCAGTAAGCTGTTAGCTAACATCACCTGCCGCTGTGCTAACACGGAATCGTAGCTATCGGTGACACCTTGGTACTCAACGACAAGCGTATTTGGCCTAGCACCCGGAGTGATGGAAAAATTTTGTAACTGTACCGTCTCCAAGGTGACGCTATTGAGTGCCGCAAATAGCTTGGACGCGGCGGGTTGATTGTCGAGCAATGTGGTAACGGTATTGAGTCGCGCCTCAGCTTCTTTAACGCGAAGAATATCGCTCGGGTTGAAGCGCTCGCGTTGCTCATTGAGAGTTAGTTGTCGCTCAGTCAGTTGGGTATTGAGTTGCCACTCCCACACTAGCAGCCCGATAGCAGTGAGTGCCACACACAAGAAAAAGGTGTAGATAACGTAACTCACAACATACACCCGCCGTCGCCGCACTTTCGGCGCGGTACGGGGTTGCTGCTTCGGGATAAAAGAACCTGATTCCGCCATTGGTGTAATTATACTGAGCTGTGCGCGCTTGCGGCACCGCTCCTGTGGACAGACCTACTGAAGGTGACGTAGTGCAGCACCAACACTACTGGCAAAGGTAGGGCCGATCGTTCGCAGCATATCCTCCATAAAGGCAGGGTAGCCAACCACTGCAAACGGAAAGAATGGTTCGACGGGGCGCTGAAGCACATCGCTCACGTAAGGGCGCATACCAGCGGCCGCCCCCATCCCACCAGCGAGGTAGATGGGTATTGGTTCGAGTTGGTGCACTGACTCATAATGCTGCACGATACGACGTACTTCTTGCAGCGAGCTGTCATAGACAGCTGCCATAATACGGCGAATGTCGGCCTCATGCTCGGTAGTAACACCGCCTGAGCGCTTCAACTCTTCGGCGGCGGCGACATCAATCTGGAGAAGCTCCGCCAGTTTATGGGTGACGGCACCGCCACCCGCGGTAAAACGATGAATAGCCGTCAGGGTGCCGGCTTGGTAGATAGCGAGCTTTGCAACACTTGCACCCATATCGAGTACAGCGGCAGTACCAGTCTGTGCCGCAGGCAAACACCGTACCGCGCTAAATACCGCCAACTCCATCGGTTGATGGGCCAACTCAATGCTTGAGAGGAGCTGCGTATATTGCAGTAAGGTCTCGTTTGGTAACGCGACCAAGAGCACCCGATACTGCACCTTTTCATTTTCGAGCGGTGTCGGGGTACCGACAACAGTCCAGTCGAGAGTAATTTCCTTGAGTGGAATCGGGACATACTTACGAGCCTCGACGGGGATACGGCTCTCAAGGTTCTCGTCAGTAGCTGCAACCAGTTCGATAACTGTAACAAAACCAGCAGAAAGCGGCAGTGCCAGGACGCCATGCTGTGCGCTCACTCCGGCTTCACGAAACACATCGACAATCACCTTCTCGAGCATACTGGCATCGAAGTCTACGGTAGTACCAATCGGAGCATCGGTGTAGGGCGCGATTTGAATTTCGCCATAGGTCTTTAAAACTGGACCATCCTCAGTGCGCTCAAGCTCAACTACTTTCACTGAACCACGGCCAATATCTATCCCGACCGCTGACTGGGCGAGATGAGGATTCGACTTTATCGAACCAAACACCTTTTTGAGTGAAAAGGCCATAGTAGTATCTGATATATGGTAGCATAGGGTAGTAACCTCAATATGCAGTTGCTCACGTCCATGCTCGATTGGTGGTTTCCACCCCGAGCCGAAGAACGGCTGGTTCGTAGCCTGGTAGCGACTACCATCACCCCCACGCCCACCTACCCGGCACCGAACACCGTCTGCCTCCTCCCGTTTGCACATCCGCACGTGACTGCCCTCATACACGAAGCAAAGTTTTACCACAATCAACGGGCGCACGCGGTCTTGGGAGAAGTACTCGCTACCTATATAACCCAGTACGTTCCGCACGTTGCGATACTACCAATACCACTCCACCCGGCTCGCGAGCGGCGGCGTGGCTTCAACCAAGTGACGACGTGCCTGCGGACCAACCCGTCACTGCGGGCGCAGCTATACCCACAACTGCTGACGCGCGTCCGGAATACTAAACCGCAAACCACCTTATCGGCGACAGACCGGGCGGAAAACGTTCGCCACGCGTTTACAGTTCGTCAACCAACACGTACCGCGATAGACCCAGCGGTTCCACTACTGCTTGTAGACGACGTCTACACCACAGGCGCTACCCTCAACGCCGCGCGCACAGCGATACGCGCCGCGTTTCCCCAGCATACTATTCACTGTCTTGCCATTGCCTACGCCTGAGTACGAACCCGGGTGAGCAGTAGCTGGAGAATAAACTGTATAATCAAAACCCCAATAATCAGACTGCTCGGGGGCACATCGAACACGAGCGACACAAGCAACCCACCAATGACCGCACTAAGCGTTGCGCCCATACTGGCTATCACCACTCCCCGAAACGAAGCCACCCACGCGCGCACCGTTAACACCGGGATTACCAATAGCGCACCAATCAGCAGCCCACCAATCGTTTTAATGCCTATCCAAACCGCCACTGCTAATAACCAAAAGAACACTAATTGCACTAATTGCGGCGTTCGTCGGTACGGCAACTGGTACGGCGGTTGCTGGAGTGCACCCACCAAGGGGTACCAAAGCCACCACACCACACCGGCCACCACTACCGTCGCACCGGTCATTGTGAGCAGCTCGGGTACGGTAAGCGTCAAGATGCTGCCGAAAAGATAATTTTCAAAGGCAAATGTCTGGTCCCGAGCGGTATGCACTAAGGCTAAGGCCAGCGCCAAGCCGCCGCTAAGAAAAAACATTGCTACTGCTTCTGGACTGTACTGGGGGTGGTACCACCGCAACCACCACACGAGTGTACTCACAAGGATAAGGGCGGGCAGCGCCCCCCACCACGGTGCAACCCCGAGTATGAGCGCGCCACCAATTCCGGCTAGCGACACGTGGGCAAACATATCCGACGCAATTGCCTGACGACTCTGCACCACAAACGGGCCGAGCAGCCCGGCCAAAATGGCCATCAAACAACCACCGATAAAGGCGTACTGAACAAATGTGTAGGTCAAGAGTTCCATAGGTTAACAATGGTGGTGTACCTGTGGCACAGGCGTTCCGGTCGCCGCGTGGTATTGCGTTGGGTGACAGTCGGTATGCAGTATCTGGTTGAGACAAAGTACCCGGTCGCTAATCGGCAGGACGCTATCAACATCGTGCGATACCAGCAGGACCGTCATTTGGTGCACTTGCTGCAAGTGGCGAATCAACTCATAGAGGCCATTACGCGAATGAAAGTCAACCGCGGCGAGTGGCTCATCGAGCACGAGCATGGTGGGTTGCGAGAGGAGCGCGCGGGCAATCGCCACCCGTTGGCGCTCGCCGCCAGACAGACTCTGCCAGGTCTGGTCGAGCTTGCTCGCGTCGACGCCAACGTGCATAAGTGCAGCTGGTAAGTCAAACGGGCCAGGTTCGGCGCAGTAGAGCGGCGTCGTACCGATGTGTAAGTACTCGCGTACCGAGAGTGGTAGGCCGGTACTATCATCCACACTGAGTTGCGGAATGTAGTGAATGCGGGTCGCTGGTGCGACTGTCACGACACCCGTGTCGGGTCGCTCCAACCCCAACAGTATCTTTACCAAGGTCGACTTCCCGGCACCGTTAGGGCCGATTATCGTTGCGAGCTCACCCGCGGCCAGCGTAAACGAGATGTCGTGCAAGATAGCGCGCCCAGCGGCGCGCGTACTCACGTTATGTACGGTAATAATCGGATTACTCATTACAACCAAATGCCTGGGCGAGTGCAGTCGCGTTTGTGGCTTGCATGGTCAGATAATTCTCACCCGCAGGAATAGAATACGCAACCGGGTTAATGGTAACCGTCTGCAATCCGGTTTCGCGTGCCAGGGTTTCGCCATAGGCTGCAATGGCATTCGCTTCGAGGAGGATGGCGCCAACTCCTTCCGCTGCTTCTGCACGCAGTTCGGCCAGAGTGGTCACTGACGGCATGTCTTGCGTAGAGAGACCGGCAATGCTGTGAAAACGCAAGCTATAACGATCACCGACGTACCCCAAGAAATCATGCGAGACAATCACCTCCTCGTACAAACAGCTTGTCAGCGCGGTGGCAAACTGATTGTCGAGCGCGGCGAGTTCGGCCTGCAAGGCAGCCCCGTTCGCCTCGTACTCGCTAGCAAACTCGGGGTCGAGCGTGCTCAACACCGTCACGAGGTACGCCACTTGTTCGCTAAACAATACCGGATCGAGCCAGGTATGCGGATCGTAGTCGCCGTGGTCGTGCTCGTCATGAGCGTCTTCGTCATGATGCACTTCCTCTTCGTGTTCAGCGGCAGGTTCATCGTCCTGGTGTTCAGCCTCCTCGTGATGCTCGTCACCAGGCTCGTCGGTATGCGCCGCCTCACCAGGCTGTTCGTCTTCGTGGTGCAGCTCGTCAGCGTGCTCATCGTCACCGTGCTTATGCCCCGCTTCATGCAGCTCCACCGCGTCACTCGCCAACACAATCGGAATATCTTCTGTCTGCAACTGCGCGACTACCTCCGCACCCCAAGGCTCAAGCATGGCGCCTTGGAGGACAACCACGTCACTTTGCTGGAGTGTGCGCATATCTTGCGTGCTCGGGCGATAATCGTGCGGGTCGCGCCCGGCACCAATATTGAGGACTGTGGCGCGCTCCCCCACGATTTCCTCCAGCGCAAACTGTAACGGGTACAGACTTGTCACGATAGTAAATTCTCCATCCTGTCGGACCGGCTCTCGCGGCTCGAGTGTTTCCGTCGTCGCCTCTGTATGTCCACCCTCATCGCTATGATTGTCACCAGACTCACTCACCACCCACCAGGCGCCGAGGGCTACTACCACCACAACACCAATACTTGCTACTAATTTCATACACGATTATTACTGTCGGTTATTCGTTTATGTAAAAATGCGAATCGTTCGCACTGGCGAGTATACCAAGTTTGTGTTAAAATGCAAATCATTCGCATTTATATTATGCCCCTAAAGATAACTAAAAAACGCCAAGCCATTCTCGATACCCTCGAGCAGCACCACGGTGCGCTTTCGGCGGCGGAGCTCCATACGCGCCTCCCCCACATCGACCTCGCTACGATCTACCGCACCCTCGAACTGTTTACCGCTGAGAAAATGATTAAAAAACTTCATTTTAGCGATAGCGAAGCGCAGTATGAGTACCAACACGAACCGCACCACCACGCGGTCTGCGAGCAGTGCGAGCAGGTCATTCACTTCACGGCACCCGATGAGCAGATTATCAAGCTGCTGGGCTTAGAGAATTTTAACGTTGAAGAGCTGGAGGTAACGGTGCGCGGCACGCACACACATCACTCTGGCCCTCATTCGTAGTACACTATCAATGTATGTGTGTTGCCTGCGGCCTCCCTACTACCCATAGCAGTAGCCTCGTGAGTGTGTTAGGTGTTGCCACCCTCACAATGTTCTGTATCACCGCCTTTCTCGGTGCCTGGTGGGTGCTCTCGAGCGCACGCGTGCGCCGATGGTGGGAAAAGAAAAAGCGGTGAGGAGCAAAGCCCCTCACCGCGCTCACACAAGTGACCCGCCGCCGTCACTATTCTTCCCCCGATACGGTTTCAGGGGCGAACCGACTACACCATAGGCCTGCGCCCAGTCACCCCGCGGTACGAAGTAGTAGTGCGACAGCGAGTTCACAAACCGCTCACACTCAGCCTCGGTGCACGGGCGAGTTTCGCCATCCGCATACCGGATAGAAAGCTGCCCAACTTCATTCTTCCTGCGGGGCCAGCCAACGGCAGCTGTGTGGCCGTCAATTTCTATAAAAATTGGACCAGCAACGGCAGTATACGCGTCACGCATCTGTTTTCTCCCAAAGAACGAAAAACGGACTCCTGGTCGGGAGTCCGTTTTGTGATTTTTTTGCCTCTCTCTCATCACCTAACAGCCCCGACCAATGCGGTGTACTACGACGAGCACGAGGTTGTTAGCCAATGACAAAGTCATAGCTAAATACTAGCGAACCAGGCTGATTTGTAAAGGGTAGAGCCTTAAACATCTGATTAGATTAGAGGACATCCAACGCCGTACGAATCTATGTATCATATATGATACATAGATTGGCGTTATGCTTTTCGTATAAAGGTCTTCTGTAGAAAAAGATTCCCGATACATCCTAACCACTCGTTCTGTATGTAAAAATAGTAGATTAACTCGTATTGCAAATACGTAGCATTAGGGGGTTATGTGTCTTTTCGAAAGGTACGGAGTGTGAGTAATGCTACACCGTCACCAACGTTAGCTGCTCGCCGTGTTGCACAGCCGTACTAAACCACATCTCGAAGTAGAATGGGTAGGTATCGCCAGAGTCATCTTGCACCGTTAGCTGACCAGTCTCATCGACGGAGAAAGTGTAGGTGGTCGAACCAAGGCGGTGTGTCGTACCACCCGTACTGCGCAGCGCTTGCCACGAAGCAGCCAGAATAGTCTCCCCCACCGGTACTACCACCATAATTTCTTTTGGCGGCAGCGTGGCGTCGATACCACTCGGCTCAAAGATAAACCGGTTGTCAGTCTCATAGCCGGCGTAGGGGTTGCGACCGTAATCGCGTCGGTAGCCCGTATCTTCGCTCAACACCTGCGCGTTCGGGAACGAACGTCGTACCTCGCCGAGCGTTAGTAACTGAAACGGTACCAAGGTCAATGCACTCCCAAAATGAGAACCCGCTAACGCGTTACCGGTACTTTGTTGCCAGAGCGTCTCCGTCTCTCGGTCAAACATAATCATATTGCTCTCCAGTAACCAGCCACTCACCCCAATCGTACTCACCTCGCCATCAGGGAGCGTGCGATCAAATACAATCGCACTGCCACAGAGGGGACAAAACGTAATCGCTACGGGTGTTCCGTCAACCGTATCGTTCACAATCTCGTGCCAGGTCAGAATATTGTATGGGTACACCTTTACCCCGTCGTCACCTTCGAGCACAATTGCCTGCACCGTATCGGGGCGAGTAACGTCGCGCAGTGGCACAAAGGATGGTTCATCAATCGCGGGAATGCCATCTTTCGGAGGCCCGCCGGAGAGTGCGCTCGCGAGGTTTGGGTCGGCTTGCGTGAAATCAGTCTCAGGAAACACACGCTGCAAGGCGCGAGGAACCGCCGTAGCAGCTGACGGCGCTCGCGCTACTTCCGTATTCGTCTCGCCCGTGTCGCGCACCTGCTCATCTATCAGTTGTTGCTCAAACCGCTGCACACCACCGAGGTAGCCCCGGTCGAGGAGCCACGTCTCGATGGCTTTATCGGTGCCGGTCGCGATAATAATACCGAGCACCAAGAAGAGCGCACCCAAACTACGCTTAAACCAACCCCGACTATCGGCCGCCCACTGCAGTCTAGCGGTGAAGCGTTGTCCTAATACAGCAATCAGGGCGAGCACGAGTACGAGCCCCATAATGTACGCCACCAGGTAGAGCGTACCGAGTGCAAAGCTAGCCGGTAACACGGTCGCCAGAATGAGAAAGTAGGTCGGACTACACGAGGAAAAGACCGGCCCCAGCGCCGCACCAATTAACACATCGCCCCACACACTCTGCTGCTGGTGCCCGGTACCAACCAGTTTATTAGCGCCTACACTCGTAGTCCGAACAAACGGCAGCCGCTCCCACAGTTGCGGCCACAAAAAGATACCTCCAATGATAATGAGAATACCACCCGAGACATACCCCCACACGTACGTTGGTATCGCAATAAAGGCCGTCGAGGCCTTTAAAAGGTACGTAAAGAGGAGGATGGAGAGCGCCAGTGAACCAATGACGATATACGGTGTCGCCTTACGGCGCGCCCCGACACTACTCCCGATAATAACCGGCAACAGCGGCAAGATACACGGCGCCAATACCGTCAGCACCCCGGCGACAAACGAGAGCAGGAGGAGGGTCATACTAGAGCGCAGCGAGCAACTGCTCGAGTGTGGCTGGATGCGTCACACTGCCCACTTGGTTGCCGTTCGCGTCAAGCACGACAACCGAGTGCTGGCGTACCACCCCATACTGTTGTTTAAGCGCGGTCTCAGCATCGTAATCAGCCTTAAAAATAGCGACACCGTCTGGGATACTGGCCTGGTTCGCCACAATGTTATCGTCGAGGGCGCGACAGCTGGGGCACCAACTGGCAGCAAAGAAAAGGACGCTGGTCTTGGTCTCGCTATCTGCCAGCGCTACCGCCGAGTAATTTTGGTAGCTACCTGACGCTGCTGCCGTTTCCGTTTCGACGTCTATCGCTTCCGACTCAGCGGCAACTGCAGTCGCTGCATCCTCACTGCTCTCATCCACCACGCTCTCATTCTCTACGATGGCGGTATCAGACGATTCCGCTGGGGTACCCGTTTCACTTGCTGGGGTAGCAGTCGGCTGTGGTCCGCTCGTCGCCACGTATCCAACCCCTAAAATAACGAGTACCACTCCTCCGATAATCGCGATGTTTTTCATAGCTCGATCATTATGTATATAAATGTAGTATGCAGCAGAACTGCTTTTATTTCACGGTGCGTACTGCTCGCATACACCTCTACCCTTCCCAGTCCTCAATAATTAACTTCTTGCCCGATTTTCGGACCACTAGCTTCTGTCGCTCACGTCACTTAAATTCGCGAACAAACTCAATCGGTAAGGTAATAGCGTAACTCGAACCACCCGATATCTTGGTTAATTTACGAATATTACGATCCTCTAATTTTTGTCGTGCCATAGGTTGTAGTGTATCAGACCTACGTAGTTCGTGACATCAACCTATCGGCTCGTCGGAGGTTGTCAGTACCGTAGCTGGTATATGGAGGACGTCACCAGCCCCAAGGTCGGCAGTAAGAATCTGTTCCGCCACGTAGCTGGCGACGGTATTATCGAGTGCGCGCTGAATGGCACGAGCCCCAAAACGCGATCGGGTCGCCGTATTAGCCAACGCAGTCACCACGGCGTTGTCAAAGGTCAGGGTGAGTTTACGCTCCCGGCTCACGTGCGCTGCAAATGCATCAAGCATTTGGGAAGCCACCGTGGTGGCTTGTTGGTCGGCCAAGGGTCGAAACGCCACAATACCGTTAAAGCGATTGAGAAACTCCATCCGAAAGGTACCGCGCTGCACCAATTGATCGATGAGGGCCACCTCGGTTGTATCTGGTTGCTCGAGTAGTAACTGACTACCAGCATTTGAGGTACAAATAATAAAGGCGTTGGTAAAGCAGGCTTTCTCACCGCGCGTATTGGTAATATGCGCCTCGTCTAACATTTGCAAAAAGAGGTCGAGCACCGAAGCGTGTGCCTTTTCAACCTCATCAAAAAGTAACAACGTAAACGGATTGTTCTCAATCTGGACCACCAGCTCGTTCATTAAGCGCTCCGCGCTGCCCGCCTGTGCGTACTCCGACATATCAAACCGCACCATCGCGTTATCACTCTGGTAGTAGATACGAGAGAGTAACTTGGCGGTATACGTCTTTCCGACCCCGGTTGGCCCCAGAAACAAGAAGCTACCAATTGGTTTCCCCGCTTGACCCATCCCCGTTCGGGCTCGCTGCAAGGTACTCGCTACCGCCTCGACCGCAGCATCTTGTCCGAATATATGCTGCTTAAGCGTGTCCTCAAGGTGTAGCAGCGCATCTCGTTCTGTCTCACTCAGTTTCCCCACGGGAACACCAGTTTTTTGCGCCAGCAGTTCGTGTACCGCTTCGAGGGTAATTTCTTTACTCTCTGTAACCAGCAACTCCTCAAAGATATCAATCGATTTCTCTGGTTGCGGCACCCGATGGATGAGCTGATCGCTCAACGTGACAATGGCCGTGAGGGTCTCGTCGGTCACCGCTAACGTACGCGCTGCGGCCATCGCCTTGAGGAGCGCTTGGGTTTCGGCTGCGCTTGGCTCAGCCACCTCAACCTTCTCAAAGCGCTGCATAATATCGCGCCGATGTTTGAGTACTTCGTGATAGCCGGTGTAATCGGTAATACCGATTATTTGCAGCTCACGCGCTTCGGTAAACGGTAAGAGTTCATTGAGTACCGCCTCATTGGTGTGCAGATTATCGAGCACGACGACAACATTACCAGCGCTTGCAGCCGTAACGAACAGTTTACGCAGTTCCGCGGGCGATAATTCGTCGGTAACGAGCTGAAAGACTCGTCGGTACTGCAAGGCGGGCAACGTCTCACCCCAACTGGCTCGGTTCGCAAACTGCTCAATGAGGGTGGTCCGACCCACACCTGGCTCTCCCACCAGCAACACATTGTTTTGAAACTCACGCCCCAGCACCCGCTCGAGTTGCGCCAGCGCATCGGCTTTACCAATCAAAGGCTGCTCACTCGCGCGCGCCATATCAATTGAGTGTCTTTTGAGGTAGCTGGTGTACCCATAGGCTAAACCGCGGCCGACTGCGCCCCGCGTCCGTAACCAGTGCTCATTAACGGTAATCGGTACCACCGCAAACAGCGGCAGGAGTACAACGACGAACAACAGCGCCAACACGCCGAGCACGATAATCACGATTCGGATGACAAACCCAATCAGACGCGAAAAGATATTCCAGACTAATCGCTCACCTAACGACAGGGTGCTCGCGCTCGTAACCGGAACCGTGTCCCGATGAAAGGGGCTCAGGAGCGTTTTGAGGAGCGGACCAATCGAGAAAAACCGCCAGACAAAAGCGAGTAGGGCTTTCCAGGCGGCAATTCCTCGACGATGCGTATCCATACAGATTTATTATACGCGACGAGTTGCCTACCGCGAAGCCACGGCGGTTATAGGTTGAGTTGGAGACTAAGGGATTCGAACATTACATGTTCAGTACACCTTTTGGGGATTTCTGTTCGTACCTCCAGAAATTCCACAAAAGCTTTTCGAATCCCCCGCAACAGTCCCCCGGACTGTTGCTTTACCCTCCGCGAACAAAAAACGCACCCGTATGGGTGCTTTTTCGTATTCGCGGAGGGTAAGGGATTCGAACATTACATGTTCAGTACACCTTTTGGGGATTTCTGTTCGTAC
>CAZZPW010000006.1:0-17428 GCA_964655825.1 uncultured Candidatus Saccharibacteria bacterium | reverse complement strand
TAAGGGATTCGAACATTACATGTTCAGTACACCTTTTGGGGATTTCTGTTCGTACCTCCAGAAATTCCACAAAAGCTTTTCGAATCCCCCGCAACAGTCCCCCGGACTGTTGCTTTACCCTCCGCGAACAAAAAACGCACCCGTATGGGTGCTTTTTCGTATTCGCGGAGGGTAAGGGATTCGAACCCTTGAGGGGCTATGAACCCCTACTTCGTTAGCAGTGAAGCGCTTTCGACCACTCAGCCAACCCTCCAAATTTTTTCCAAAAATTTGGAGGGTTGGCGCGGTCGAAAGTTCCTTTCGTCCTCCTCGAGCTACTTCGGCGTTCGCCTCAGATCGCTCGTCCGAACTAACGTTCGGAACGGATGAATCAAAACGCAGGTTTTGATTCATCCACTCAGCCAACCAGTGCCTTCGATTAGACACCGTTGCTCCAAAATTTGGTACGTCGTAGGATACCAAATTTATACTCTGACTTCAAAGTTATTTCACCGCGGCGGCAACTTTTTTCACCAAATCGGGATGATTGACGCTCGGGATAATTTCCTCGGCCGACGGCTTCTTCACCAGGCTCGCTACTTTCTTGGCGGCTGCCACCTTCATCTCATCGGTAATATCGCGTACGCCACGGTCGAGCGCCCCACGGAAAAGACCAGGAAATACGAGTGAATTATTGACCTGGTTAGGGTAGTCGCTCCGGCCAGTGGCCACAATGGCAGCGCCCGCGCGAGTAGCGTCCTCTGGCTTAATCTCAGGGACCGGATTCGCCAGAGCGAACACAATTGCCTGCTCATTCATCACCTCGATATGATGCTTGCTGATAGTACCCGGGCCCGACACGCCAATCACGACATCAGCCCCGGTGGTAGCATCGAGCACTTCGCCACTAACGTGGCGTGGGTTTGTCATTTTGGCGAGGTCTTTTTTGTATCCCGCTAAGTCGCGTCGTCCGTCGACAATAATCCCCTTACTATCGGTAACTATTACATCTGCTACCCCCGCCTGGTGCAGGATAAGGGTGATCGCCCGCCCCGCTGCACCGGCCCCAACGATAACAATCCGCATGTCTTTGAGTGGTTTCTTGACCACCTGGCTGGCGTTCAGTAGACCAGCCAAGACCACAATTGCCGTCCCGTGCTGATCGTCGTGCATGACCGGGATATCGAGCTCGGCCTTGAGACGCTCTTCAATTTCAAAACACTTGGGGGCGGCAATGTCTTCGAGGTTAATACCGCCAAACCCGGGCGCGATGGCCTTAACGGCCGCAATAATTGCCTCGGGCTCCTGGGTATCGAGCACAATTGGCCAGGCGTCGACGCCAGCCATCTCTTGAAAGATGGCGGCCTTCCCTTCCATAACCGGCAGGGCGGCAATCGCGCCAATATTACCCAACCCCAACACCGCCGAGCCGTCGCTTACAACCGCCACGCTATTGCGCTTTGTGGTGTACTCACGCGCATCCTGCGGCTTCTTAGCCAAATGCGACGAGACCGCGCCTACCCCTGGGCTGTACATCGTACTCCAGTCGTCTTTGGTCTTGAGTTTGCCTTTACTTTGGACGGTTAGTTTACCCTTTAGTTTTTTGTGCAGGGCGAGGGCAAGTTTGGCATAATCTTTTTTCTTGGGACTGGGCATAGGAACACAGGGTAATAAAAAATAGCGTATAACGCTCCGCATTATACGCTATTCGCAGTGCAGGCAAAATCGTCCGACAAAGAAAAAGCCCGTGACCTAAATTTCAAATGGTCACGGGCAGATTGGTGCGCTCCCTACAGTACGTACTGCATGTGGGAGCGGGCGTTTCAAGCCAATCGTTGCTGGCGCCGTCGCAGCAAACTGAGTCCGCCGAGACTAGCCAACAGAAACCAGCCAGCGGCCGGCAACGGAATGGGTGCCACGTCGGGCACACCGCCGCCACCAGTATCGAGCGGAGTCAGATTCGCAAAATTGAACAGCACGCTCTGCGTCCCGGAAGCAGCGATGCCGACGGTGCCGCCATTCGCTGCGAGCAATCTGAGCTGAGTAGACAATGGCACAGCCGGCCCGCTATAATTGAAGGCTCCGCTGAGTGGTGCTGTCAAGGTTCCGTCCGGGGACCGACTGAGCGGACCACCGACCACCGAGTACGGTTCGTCGAGATTGTTGAAGATCAGTTCGACATCTTGGTAGAGGTCGACAATGAATGGGGGCGTACCAATGGGGTTGATCGTTGCAACTCCGCTGAATTCCACCCGCACCCCCGGATCGATGCGACTGGTAAGGCCAGTGAATGTGGCCTCCCAGTCACCGTCAGGAATGTTTGTGAACGGCACATTTGCCGAGTTGACGGTTGAGAAGTCAACCGTCGCTGCCTCGGACGAGGTGGCGCTGATACTGAGCAGCAGCGCCACCGTTACGCCGAGTCTAGCCAAGAATTTTGTCATTTTGGGTTCCCCCTGTTGTAGACAAAAAAAATGCTCTAGGAACGAGCTGTTAATAATGTACAACATTATGATTAAAAATCAAGTTTTTGGGGCGCTAGTAGCAAGTGGTACTATTGAACGACATGCAACTACCCGACCTGCTCTCCGATCACTTCCGTATCGACAAGCCGCACCACGCGGCACTCAAGCGGCTACGGATTCATACCGTTGAAGACCTGCTCTACCACCTCCCCGCTCGCTATGAGGACATCAGCGACGTGCAGTCAGTGGCCGGGCTCACACTGGGTCAAGAGGCGGTGGTCTACGGGCAGCTCTCTGGTCTTAAGACCCGTAAGGCCTGGAAGAGTAAACGACCAATTGCTGAGGGGTACATTGAGGACGGCTCGGCCAAGATAAAGGTGATGTGGTTTAACCAACCGTATCTGGCCAAAATGTATACCGATGGCATGTACGTGAAGGTGGCCGGCAAAGTAACCGGCAGCGAAGGTAAAGCGTACATCGCCAACCCCGAGGTGGAGAAGCTCGACAGCCTCCCGGTTGACCGCCACGATAGTATCTTTAAAGGGACCGATACCGAACGAGACGACACCCTCTACCCCATCTACCGCGAGAGCAAGGGGGTGACGAGTAAATGGTTCTACCACACAGCCTTAAAGTGCTTTGAAAAAGGGGTGCTGCAACGAGTCCACGACACCATCCCTGAAGCCATCCTCAAACGGTATAAACTACCGACCCTAAAGACCGCGCTGGTCTGGATTCACTCCCCTAAAAAAGCCAGCGACGCAGCGGCAGCCCGGAAACGTTTTGCGTTTGAGGAGGTCTTTTACATCCAAGTGCAGAATGCGCAAAATCGTGCCGCTGCCAATGCTGCCAGCACCTACAGCTTTATAACCGAGGCAAGCCACATCAAGACGTTTACCGAGCGCTTCCCTTTTACCCTCACGAAAAGCCAAGACCAGGCGATTACCGACATCCTTAAAAATTTCTCTGGTACCCACGCGATGAGTCGCTTACTCGAGGGCGATGTCGGCTCAGGTAAGACGGCGGTTGCTGCCACTACAGCTTTTGCGGTAGCGACCAGTCGCCCGCCGGAAGGTCTCGACAAAGACGGAGCTGGTCTGGCTGATGTTGATTTTGGAGCCTTACAAGTTGCGTACATGGCTCCGACCGAAATCCTCGCTAAGCAACACTTCGAGAGTTTTATCGAATACTTTCACCACCTACCTATCAGTATCGGGCTAATCACTGGCTCGGGCTGTATGAAGTTCCCCAGCAAAAGCGACCCCACCAAACCAACTAAAATCTCCAAAGCCCAGCTTTTGAAGTGGGTAAAAAACGGTGAGATCCCGATTCTGATTGGGACTCACTCGCTCATATATAAAAGTGTTGAATTTAAACATTTAGCCTACGTCATTATCGACGAGCAGCACCGCTTCGGCACCAACCAGCGCAAACAACTGGCTAAAAAAGACGCCCGGTTGCCCCATCTACTCTCAATGACAGCGACGCCCATCCCGCGCACGCTCGCGCTCACCATCTACGGCGACCTCGATATTACCCTCCTCGATGAGATGCCAGCCGGTCGCAAACCCATCAAAACCGAAATTGTCGGCCCAGGCCAGAGTAAACCAATGTATGAGCACGTACGCAGCGAACTCGATGCCGGGCGGCAAGCCTACGTTATCTGCCCGCGTATAGACGAACCTGACCCGGCCAAGGAAAATGCCTTACGCCTTAAAAGCGTGACCGCCGAAGCCGAGCGACTACAAAAGAACGAACTCAAGGGCTACCGTATTGGTATTCTCCACGGCAAAATGACACCCGCCGAAAAAGACCAGACAATGCAACGGTTTGCTAGCCACGAGATCGATGTATTGGTAGCAACATCAGTGGTCGAGGTGGGCGTTAATGTCCCCAACGCCACCAACATTATTATTGAAGGAGCCGAGCGCTTTGGGCTGGCACAACTGCACCAGCTACGCGGTCGGGTCATTCGCGGCACGCACCAGCCGTACTGTTTTGCCGTTACCGAGAGTAAGAGTGAAAAAACCAAAGAACGGCTTGGTGCCCTTAAGACTGCCAAAAACGGCTTCGAGTTAGCCGAGCATGACCTGCAGTTTCGCGGAAGCGGCGAGCTCTATGGCGGCAAACAAAGTGGCCTCTCCGACCTGGGTATGGAAGCCATCCGTAACCTCAAGCTGGTCGAGGCCGCCCGCACCGAAGCGCAAGACCTGGTGGCGGCCTATAACTCACCCGACCAATTTACCCAACACCACCCATTGATCGCACACCGAGTCGCCCACCTAGGTGAAGCGTTACATATGGAATAATACCCACCCGCCTCAGTGAAGCGGGTGGGTCAAAAAACCTTCATCAGCAGCCAATTCCACCAGCTGCATGCTGTCGGGGTGGTGTCCTCGCAGGACTCCTTCAGCATCGAAAAAACCGAAGTGAAGTAGTGCTGTATCAGCCTCGGGCGGAAGCTCTTCACTATCTAAAAGACGTACGTATCCATTTTGCTCACACGGAACCCACTCCTCAAAAGAACGTTCGACTTCCGTCTTGGTGACAATCGCCAAGCCGCGCTGGTAGTGCGTGCGTCGCTTCGTTACCTCCATTTTCGCTCTTTAGTTTGTACTGCAGAATAGCAAAATTAGCAAGCACCTTGTTATACTGCAGTATGATTAGCATTGAGCTGCTAACAGTACTACTAGCGGGAATTCCAATTGGAATTTTTGGTGTGGTGTTTGGTGGCAATATGTTTCTCTCGTTTCCGCTGTTTCAGTGGCTCTTCCCTGGCATGAGTGTGGGGGCGATTGTCGGTAATATCAAACCTGGTAGTGTCGTGCGTAACGTTGCTGCCTTGTGGCCGCTACGCAACGAGATAGACTATCGACTGGTCAACAGTCTACTATTACCCCTAGGACTGGGTAGCATAATTGGCGCCGCCGCCATTGCCAACCTCTCACAAGCCTTCATTATTCCTATCCTGATTCTTGGTTGGTTTACGTTCGAGTTTGCCGATAGACTAAGTCGATTTTTAACGCCGTCACGCCTGTGGTTTGGTGCAACGGCTGTCGGCGCGTATGGTGGTATCTTTGGGGCTGGTGTATCACTCATCTTAGTGTCGCTTTTGCGGCTGCGTGACGCGGAGGTGAAAGCCATGCTCCATACCCGGACCGACGCACTCTATCTCGAGACCATACTCACACTCATTTCGGTCGGCGTCTTTCTCTCGTTTGGGTTAATCGACTGGCCGATTATGCTCGCTTGGGCGACTGGCGCGCTCCTGGGTGGATACCTCGGTGGCAAACTGCTTACGTACACTGGTACATTCTCCCCCCAAACGCAAAAACGAGTGGTGACGGTGGCGTTTGTCATTGCGATTGTGGTCGCGCTATGGCGAATATAAAAAGAGGACGCGCCGGTGGCGCGCCCATTGTGCTGCTATTTGATGCCGTCAGACAACCACCAAGTCACCCTCTGGCGTTGGATGACGTTGGAATTTCTCTCCCATAGTCACATTTCCATGGGTGGCGTGCTGGACGGCCTGCACGAGCGCTGCTTCGATTGCTTCGGAGCGTTGCGTGTTCATCATGTCAGCGACTGCATCCGTGACCGAAATGTTTACATGATAGTCAGGACGATTTTCATGATTAATCGTCACTTCACGCTGTGATTCGCGAGCAAAGCCGCGGCTCGAGACAGCGCTGATGAGACCATCGCGCAGGCGACGTCGCCAGATCTCGTTCAGGTCGTCGATTGGTCCGGTCAAAACGACCTTGATGTTGTGCCGATGCATCGGCCGTTCAGGTAGGGGCATTCCATCCTCCAGGTTCTGGGGTACTAACCACACTATAGACCACATATCACTCTACAACAAGATATCTCCGTCTTTCATCTTTATCTGGCCACCTACCATCACGTATTTTGCCTTGCCAGTCAGTTGCTTACCGTTAAAAACGCAATTCTTTCCTTTTGATTCAAATGTAGTTGGGTCGACAGTCCACTCTTCGGTTGTATCAAACAATGAGATGTCGGCCGGCGCTCCTTCACTCAAAGTGCCCCGGTCGCTACGGATAATCCCGGCTGGTTTATGGGTCATGAGCGCTATTCCGTCTGCCAGAGAAATATGACCGGACTTGACCAGGTAGGTGTACATCACGGCAAAGCTAGTCTCGAGGCCGACGCTACCCATAGCGGCGTACTCGAACGGCAGCAACTTGTCTGGTTCGATGTGCGGTGCGTGGTCGGTGGTAAGTGCCTCGATAGTACCTTCTTTAATCGCTGTAATGATTGCGTCGAGGTGCTCTTGGCTTCGTAGTGGCGGGTACATCTTGGCGTCAGTGTTGTAGCCGACACATTCTTCGTCAGTGAGAGCAAAGTGTTGGACCGAAACTTCAGCCGTAATGTTTTTTGAGCCAGCGGCTTTTGCAGCAGTAATTGCATCGACTGCGCCACGCGTGGAATTATGTAAAAGGTGGAGGCGAGCGCCAGTTTTTTGCGCCAGCATAATATTTTTTGCGACCGCTAAATCTTCACTTACATCGGGTGTACCAGGTAACCCGAGCTGCGTCGACACCCACCCCTCGTGCATCACCCCACCATCAGTCAACGCGTCGGTCTCGCAGTGACTCATAACGAGCATATCGTGCGTCTTAGCGTACTCCATTGCACGTCGCAGCAAACCGGGGTCTTGTACATCAAATCCATCATCGGTCAGCGCTACCGCGCCAGACTGTTTCAGTTCCCACATCTCTGATAACATTTCACCCCCCTGTCCTCTCGTAGTAGCACCAGCCGGCAAAATATTAATTAGACCCACTTCACGAGCACGCTTTAATACAAACTCGATCACCGACTGATTGTCTGCTGCGGGCGTACTGTTGGGCATCGCTACTGCCGTCGTAACGCCACCTTTAAGGGCCGCACGCGAACCGGTTTCGATGGTCTCGCGATCTTCTCGCCCTGGCTCTCGAAAATGGACCTGGAGGTCGATGAGACCGGGGGTAACGGTCAGTCCACTAGCATCGATGGTTGTATCGGCAGACTCAGAAATATCTTTGGCCACCTGTTTGATCACACCATCGACGACTAAAATATCCAAGATTTCATCGCGCTTATTTTTTGGGTCTACCACGTGACCGTTTTCAATCAAAAGTGAGGACATACGACTTACATGCGTGAAAATTCTTTAGAAGCACCATCTACTCGGTCGACCAGGAGCCAGAGTAAGGCTTTGCGAATCGCCATACCATTTTCTACCTGCTGCAAGATACGTGACTGCGGGTGACGTGAGACGAGCGCAGAGTGGACATCAATATCTCGGATCACCGGACCTGGGTGCATTAGAATAGCGTCGGGTTTAGCCAGCTCGAGGCGACGCTCACTAATACCAAACGTCTTTGCGTATTCACGCAAGGTTGGAATAAACCCTTTTGCCCCACGTTCTTCTTGCACCCGTAATGCGTACACCACATCGGCGCCATCGAGCGCGGCTTTAATATCGTGAAATACTACAATACCAAATTGCTCAACCGCTTCTGGCAGCAAGGTTGCCGGTGCAGCTACCCGCACAGTTGCATTAAGCTTGGTTAATACTCGTACTAACGACCCAAAAACTCGAGAGTGTGTAATATCACCAACAATAGTGACAATCCTACCCTCGAGTGTCTCAGATTTAAAATGATCGAGCATTGTGAGCGCGTCAAGTAGTCCCTGGGTGGGATGTTCATGCCACCCGTCACCTGCATTGAGTACGCTGGCATTAACGTGCCGTGCAATTACTTCCGCCACCCCAGCTTCGCTCGAGCGTACCACAATCGTTTTGGCGTTGTACGCGTCGAGCGTCTCGGCAGTATCGATAAAACTCTCGCCTTTTTTGGCTGAACTACTACCACCAACGTTCGTGGTATCCATTCCTAAGTGCTTGGCTGAAAGATCGAAACTCGCTTGGGTACGCGTAGAGGGCTCGAAGAAACAATTTATCTGTGTATTGCCTTTACCAAGCGTGAGTTTAGCGGTTTTTGCATCACGAAAACCAGCAGCCACAGTAAAAATCAACGACAGGTCTGTTGTCGTTAATTGGTCAATAGAGTAGATGTCGAAGCAAGACAGATCGCGCTTAGCACGAATCTTTTGTAACTGTGTTTCAATTGCTTCACTCATTAAAAATTTAGTATACGCAAATCCCGCCAGAGAGCAACCGACAATGGTATTATGCAATCATGTTCGACCTACTTACCCGCGCCCTCACCCACCCTCGCGACTACGCAGGTGTGCTTAAAAAGCATTCGCTCACCTTCGTCGAACACCAACATGAAGGCGAGCAGTACCACAGCTTTATTTTCAAACCCGAGCAACCGCTTACTTGGCAGGCCGGGCAACACGGGATTCTGTATCTCCCTACCAGCAATCGCGATCGCGGCTGGCGCCCCTTCTCAGTGGCCAGCTCAGCCCATGAAGGCGTTGTGCGGATTGGCACCATACTGCCTGAGCCCCATAGCGAATTTAAAGAGGTGCTGCACAGTCTACAACCTGGTACAGACGTAACCTTTCGCGGTCCATTCGGAGAATTCCATGCCGCCACTACACCCGAACAAATTGTCGGCGTGGCTGGTGGTATCGGTATTACCCCCTTTCGTGCCCTCGCGTACGACATCGCGCATACCCACCTACCCCAAACAAAGCTACATCTTATTTACGCTACCAAAGACAGCTACCCGTACCAAGTCGAGCTCGACCGCTGGGCTACCCAAACCGACAACCTCACCATTGCATACCGCCGCGAACCAGCCGCAGTTAAAGACGCCATTACCAACCAATGGAATATCTATGGCAACCAGGCGCGCTACTTTATCTCCGGCTCGCCGGGCATGATTGCCGGGCTACGCGAGCACTGTCAGGAACTCGGCGTACAACGTATCGTCAACGACCCCTTTAAAGGCTACTAACCGAAACAAATCTTTGTCCGCCCTCCTGGACTCGAACCAGGGACCACGAAGGTATAAGCTTCGCGCTACTACCAACTGAGCTAAGGGCGGACAAAGATTTTTTTCAATACCCTTTTATTGAACTCCAATACTACCGTATATAACATCACAAATAAACAGTACTGGCTGCTATACTTAACCCATCATGTCTTGGGTTCGTAAACATCCCCTCGTTAGTTCGTTGGTACTGCTACTACTTATCGGTGGCCTGAGTGCCGTCGTTGCGGGGCAAAATCGTACCCCCGACTGGACGACCACGACGGTTGAACGGGGTGCTGTGACCGAGATTGTCTCGGTATCTGGTACGGTGGAAACCACACGTGATGCTACCCTCTCTTTTCCGACGGCGGGGATCGTCTCAGAAATACTAGTCGCCCGAGGCGACACCGTCGCAACTGGCACGCTCTTAGCCACCATTGGTGATGCTGCCATTGTCGCAGAACGACAACAAGCACTGGCGGCCCTCCAGCAAGCTGAAGCAACCCAAGCCGAACTGCAAGCCGGTGTAACCAGCGAAACGCGGGCAGTCAGTGAGACAGCAGTCACCAACGCGCGTGAGGCGCTTATACGTACACAAACGTTAGCGCGGGAGCAAGTAGCTAATGCACTTACCGCACTCCGCTCAACCGACCTGGCGGTGGTCGCCACAGACCTCAGCCAAAATGAAGCCGTGCCGACAGTAAGTGGTACCTACACGTGTAGCGACGAAGGTACCTACAACATTCGAGTATATAGCTCAGGTAGCGTCTCGGGTTACTCTTTCGAGGTGAGCGGCCTCGAGTCTGGTATCTATACCGCCTACACAGACCAGCCTGGACCGCTCGGTAACTGCGGGCTGTTTATCCAATTTGCGGAAAACGCAAATTACACCAACACAGAGTGGGAAATTACGATACCCAATACCCGCAGCAGCACCTACCTCACTCGGCTAAACGCCTATACCCTGGCCCTTACTCAAGCCGAGAGTAACGTTGCCGCAGCCCGCGACGCAGTACGGCTCGCCGAGAACCAAGCCGCACAGACGACTGCCGGAGCTCGTGTGGAAGCGCTTCTGTCGGCCAACGCGCAAGTTCTCGATGCACAGGCTCGTGTCCGTGCCATTGACGCGCGCTTGCGCGACTACGCGTTGTACGCTCCCTTTACGGGAGTCGTCACCGACGTCCTGGTCGAACCCGGTGAAACAGTCCGCACCGAAGCAGTACTAACCATGCTCGATACTACAGCGTTTGAAATCGTCGCCCTTGTGCCTGAAATCGATATCACCAAGCTCGCCATCGGTCAGTCAGTGGAAGGGCAATTCGATGCCAATCGCGCTGAGCCAGTCACTGGTCAAATATCCTATGTGGCACCAGTTGCCACCGAGGTCGATGGGGTGGGTTATTTCGAAACCGTGATTGTACCCGACACCATACCGTCGTGGCTGCGGGCTGGTCTAAATGCCGATATCGATATCACCATCGCAACCCGCACCGACGTCACCCGACTTCCGCAACGCTTTGTCACCGTCACCAACGAGACTGCTTCGGTATTAGTTGTGTCTGGCGACACGCGTACCGAGACCCCGGTAACCGTCGGTCTTCGAGGTAACGATGGTTTTATTGAAGTAATGGATGTACCCGCTGGCACGGTAGTAGCAGCACCATAGCGCACGCTTAGCCGCACTACCTATACGCACCATGCAGCTTGTACCACACATTTTAGCCACCCCTGTTAACCCGAGCGTCTACTACTATGCGTAGCCTCCGCATCGGACTCTTACTTGGTATTCGGCAAATTCAGCGTGCCAGTTATTGGACGACGGGTCTGATTATTTTTGTCATGACCCTCACCTTCTTAAACCTTATCGCGGTGTCGGGGATTCTCATTGGACTCATCGAAGGTTCAGAGCGAGCCGTACAGCGATTTTCACTCGGTGATGTTATCGTCACTCCGCTAGCTGAAGAAGATCACATACTAGAAACCGAACGTTTTGTAAAAACCCTCCAAACGTTACCAGAAATCGACAACTACTCCGTGCGATTCCGCGGCAATGCGGAAATCGAAGCAAACTACATGGAACGACGCGACCTGGCTGCCGATCGAGATGTGGTGGCAGCGGTCGTGACGGGTATAGACCCGCTTCAAGAAGAGGCGATGACCAACCTCTCCTCAACACTGATTGAGGGAGAGTACCTAGACCCCACCGAGGAGGGCTACATCCTGATTGGTGCTTACTTTATTAAGCGGTACGCAGAACAGTTTGGTGATGTATTTGATGCTCTCGACGACGTCTATCCGGGCGACACTGTCCGCCTCACCTTTGGCGACATCAGTAAAGAATTTGAAGTGAAAGGTATTATTCAATCGAAAGTCGATGAAATCAACCTTAATACGTACATACCAGAGCGGGAGTTTCGTCGCATTTTTAACCGCATCGACCGCAACGCCGACCAAATTGTGATGCGTCTCGAGCCGGGAACGTCAGCCGATACACTTCAAGCGTCGCTCACCAGTATTGGATTAGACGAGTACGCTAAAATACAAACGTTTGAAGAAAGCCTACCTAAGTTTTTAATTGACATTAAAAATACCTTCAATGTACTGGGTACATTTATCGGGTCCATTGGTATTGTGGTTGCCTCTATTACGATTTTCATCATTATCTTTATTAATGCCGTGTCACGCCGGCAACAGATTGGTATTCTCAAGGGAATAGGTATTCATCGCGAAGTAATTGAAATTGCCTACGTAGCACAAGCGGCCTTTTATGCCTTGGTGGGCTCAGCCATTGGCGCTTTGTTTACCTACGGGTACCTGGTGCCCTACTTTGACCGTAACCCGATTCAGTTTCCGTTTAGTGATGGTATTTTAGTCGCCGACCCCGAGACAACCTTTTGGCGCTTTGTAACACTATTTGTGATTACCCTCATTGCCGGTCTCGTCCCAGCCTGGATGATCGTACGACAAAACACCCTGAACTCTATCTTAGGGCGTAAATAAAATAAGACATAAAGCCGAAGGCGGCAATGGCGAATGCTCACGAGTGTAAAGATTCTACCGACACCACTGTGTCCGCACGCAAGCGCCCATCGTAAACCTTGCTACAATACTGGTATGACCAACCTCGTTGAAGCAAAAAATATTCACCGTCGTTTTGGCAAAGGGCACCTTACGACCCACGTCCTTAAAGGTATTGACCTAACTGTTGCGGAGGGTGAGTTCTTGGCCATTATGGGAAAATCAGGGGCTGGCAAATCAACGTTGATGTACCAACTCTCAGTCCTCGACACCCCAACCGAAGGCACCATCTACGTCGATGGTACTGATGTATTGTCCCTGAATGAGCGCGACGCTACCGATTTTCGCCTACAAACCCTCGGTTACGTATTTCAAAACTATGCCCTCGTACCCGATCTCTCAGCGCAAGAAAATGTCATGATGCCACTTTTAATGCGTGGCGAGGACTGGACGGCAGCCAAGCGGCGTGCAAATCTAATGCTCGACGAAGTCGGACTTGAGGGTAAATATATGAGTCTCCCCGGTATGCTCTCTGGTGGCGAGCAGCAACGGGTCGCCGTGGCTCGTGCGCTGGCGGGTAAACCAAAAATTATCTTCGCTGACGAACCAACCGCCAACCTCGACTCCGTTTCGGGGCAGCAGGTTGTCGACCTCTTGACGACACTCCACCGCGAACAGCAACAGACCATTGTTATGGTCACCCACGAGCCCGAGTACGCCGAGCCGTGCGATCGCATTGTGTACCTCGAAGATGGGCGAATTATCACCCGTTAGTACCAAAAAACTCCCGTTCGGGAGTTTTTTGGTATCAACCTAGATTTTACTACTCGTCACTATCACTATCTTTACAATAGCGTGTGAGGCCAAGCTCGCAATACCGCGCTTCTAAGTCAACTTCCGTTGTCCCTGGAGCATATCCGCCATAGTTTTGAGACTTTGCCGTGTCCGCATCATTCTGACGACGTGAGTCAGTACTTCCACCGAAACCACCCCACGTAGATCGCGTGCGCGAGGTATCGAGTACACGTACCTTCTTCACGTCACGCTCGAGCACACCGTTGCGCAGTGCGACCGTGAAGGTACCACCGGTTTCGTACGTAAAGCCAGTTGCACCAGCATCGACACAGACAGTGTCACCAAATTTGGCACATCCATTCAGGTCCGTCCAGGTATCATCGTCACCGAAGGTAATCTCGAGCTCAGGGTACTCGTCTTCGTCGTGCCGTGAGAGCACCTTAATCTCAAGCGGTGCCACACCAGTTGGTGGGGTGATAATCACGTTCGGAAACTGATCGTCACCACCAACGGTTTGCGCTTTCTTCACGACGCGTAGCCACTGGCCAGCACTCCACCCCGCAGTACCATCAGCGTAGCTGATGTACCACCAGGTGTACCCATCACGCTCCTCGGGGCCTTTTTCGACCGTACCGCGGGCCGAGCGGGCAACCGTGCGCACTGCCTCGCCACTAACACCAGCTTGGCTGCGCACGCGTAAGCGCTCGAGTGTCACCACTTCGTCACCAATTTCTACCTCCCGAGTACGAGTGGTGGTCTCTTTCCGTTCTTGGGCCTGCTCTGCGCCAGACCAACTACTCTGGGTCCGGGTACGCAACAGTTGTGTAAGTTGCCGGATAAGAGCCATAATTTCGTCACGATCCATGGTTTTAAGTTGTTCGGCAGAGGTACGTTGCACATTCGACTGCCGAGCTTGGGCCCAGTCGCCGACACCACCTGAGTATCCTCCCTGTTGCATACTACCTGCTCCGGAGCTTCTCACCGAAAAACCACCAGATCGCTGTCCCGAACTTGATTGGGACCGTGAGTATGATCCACCTTGCATGCCACCCGAACCGGCATTAGTGCCAGAGAATCCATTGCGATCAGGATTGCCACTCGTTGGTAATGAGGGCTCAGGGTTAGTGACAGGATCACCATTACCGTCTCGCACTACGTCACCAGTACTACGATTAGTTACATATTGGGTTAACGCATTGGCTCGATTAATAATTTCTAGCTGCACCTCTTCGAGGCTCACTTGCGCAGCAGCTGCTTGCGGTACGAGCAGCGCGCTCACGAACATCACACTCGCGACTGTCAAAGTTAGTCCGCTGCGAAGAAGTAGGGTACTAATTGTCATACATAATTATTAAGAATACATTTTTTGCTAATACTGTTGTCTCGGCTGTAGACACGGAAAGAGCCGGCACGCAAAGCGTGCCGGCCTCCATACCTCAGATGGTACAACCTTATTGCTTACCGTTCTGAGTCGTCTGTGGATAACTCAGTTTCATCGGCAGTCGCCGCCTCTTTAGTTGGGTCGGCCGTTTTAAGGAGCGCGTCGCGTTCCTCACGGTAGGCATCCTTAATTATCACGCCAGCTTCTTTCAGTAACTGCTCATACTCCGGTCGCTCGAGCGTTTCCACCTCCATTAATTTCAGTGAAATAGTGTCGAGGGCATCGCGATGCTTTGTCAAAATCTCACGGGCTTTCTCCTTCCCTTCTTCAATAATGCGCTGAACTTCGTCGTCAATCGCCTTAGCTACCTGCGGACTGTAGCCACGATTCTCGCTCATGCCGCCGCCAATCATTTGGCCACCCGTACCCTCGAGTGCGATTGGCCCGAGGTTGCTCATACCGTACTTCGTTACCATATCACGGGCGAGGTTTGCCACCACCTGCAAGTCGTTACTTGGGCCGGTGGTAAGGTCGCCAAAGATCATCTCCTCGGTGACGTACCCGCCGAGTGTCATGGCGATGTCGTCAATAAATTCTTTTTTAGTGTGCATCTTGCGGTCTTCGTCGGGCAGCTTGAGGGTGTACCCCGCCGCGCGGCCGCGAGAAATAATCGAAATCTTCTGTACTGGGTCGGCAAACGGTAAGACACTTGCGACCAACGCATGCCCGACTTCGTGGTAGGCGGTAATTTTGCGCTCCTTTTGCGTCAGCACATGGCTCTTACGCTCCGGGCCAAGCATTACTTTTTCAATCGAGCGAATCAGGTCGAATTGACCAAGCGTTTTACGGCTCTCGCGCGCTGCAAGAATAGCAGCCTCATTCATAAGACTGAAGAGTTCGGCTCCTGAAAAGCCAGGCGTGCGTTGTGCCACAATATCGAGGTTTACGTCTTCGGCGAGCTGCTTCTTGCGAGCGTGGACCTTGAGAATTGCTTTGCGATCGTCACGGTCTGGCAAGTCAATCGTAACCCGGCGGTCGAAGCGGCCTGGGCGCAAGAGTGCTGGGTCGAGTACGTCGGGGCGGTTGGTGGCAGCCATCACAATCACCTTGGCGTTTGGCTCAAAACCGTCCATCTCTACGAGGATTTGGTTAAGCGTTTGCTCGCGCTCATCGTTACCACCGCCGATGCCGGTACCGCGCACGCGACCGACGGCATCAATCTCATCTACAAAGATAATCGCGGGAGCGTTCTTCTTGGCCATGGTAAACAAATCGCGCACGCGACTGGCACCGACACCAACAAACATCTCCACAAACTCAGAGCCGGAGATAGAAAAGAACGGCACCCCCGCTTCCCCTGCGACCGCGCGGGCCAACAGCGTCTTACCGGTACCCGGTGAACCCATCATCATTACTCCTTTTGGAATTTCTGCACCAATATCAAGAAACTTCTTCGGATGCTTAAGAAAGTCGACAATCTCTTCCAACTCTTGCTTCGCCTCTTTAGCTCCCGCGACATCTTTAAAGGTAACTTTCTGGTTTGTATCGTCGGGGTCAATCATTCGCGCTTTGCTATTACCAAAGCTCATTGCCTGCATGCCAGCTCCCTTCACCGACCGGCTAAAAAACCAAATAATAATGATGAGGAACAGTAATGGAAATAAAAACGGCGCCAAGTTACCCAACCAGTAGCCGAAGCCAGTTGGATTCTGTACATCAATCGTAATGGCAGCCAGTTGCTCCTGGCTCACCCCTAAGTTTGTCAACGATTCTGAAATCGCTGCATCGGTCTCGCGCTTGGCTTCACCGGGGTTCCGCGTTTCGTCGGTGTACTCAACTTCGAGAGTCGAACCGCGAACGACAATTGTCTCGACTTCGCCACCCTTTACCTGTTCGACCACTTGCGAGAGGGTTAACTCTTCGGGTGTCACTTGGGTATCGGCGATATAGGAATAGACAGCCGTTATGAGAATAAGAAAGAGTACGGCAGAGAGAATATTGTTCCAGAAGTTACCCGGGCCAACGGGTACCTTTTTACCCGCACTCCGTAACTGCGCAATCGAAACACCGCGCTTTTCGGTATTTTTATTAGCGGACGCATCTTTGGTTTCTGTTTCTGGTGCAGTAGTCGGTGTTTCAGTATTTTCTGATGTATCTGACGAATCACTCGCCTCATCTGCTGGCGCGACTTTCTCTGTATCAGTATGTGGATCTTTATTCTGCTCGTTCATAGTCGGCTCATTATACATATAATGAGCACAAAGGCCACGTTTTCCGAGTATAAAAAATACCACCGACAAAAAGTTAGGGTCGAGGTATGCCCCACCCTTACTTTTAGTCTGCTCGGTAACGAGCGTTTAGCTGCAAACATGTAATTCGTACCATAAAAATTGTTTTGTGAGCAGTCGTCACATTACACCGATGTAACTGACAAAAACTTAGGGTCGGGGTATAGTACGAAGTACTATGGCCGACCTCGCCCGCAACAAAAAAGCCACTTTTAACTACGAAATCCTCGAACGGTTTGAAGCCGGTATGGTGTTGTACGGCTACGAAGTGAAGGCTATCCGGGTAGGTAAAGTATCGCTCGAAGGTGCATACGTAATTATTCGAAACAGCGAACTCTACCTCAAAGGCGCCACCATTAGCTACTACCAAGAGGCTAATACGCCCGATACCTATAACCCCGAACGGGAGCGCAAGCTGCTATTGAGCAAAAAAGAGATTGCCCAGTTGGAAAAACAACTCAATACCGCTGGCTTGACAATAGTGCCTATTAAGTTGTATAATAATAATCAGAATATCAAGCTTGAAATCGCGCTCGTTCGTGGTAAAAAGAA
>CAZZPW010000005.1:8591-36787 GCA_964655825.1 uncultured Candidatus Saccharibacteria bacterium | reverse complement strand
TATAACATCTGCCTTCCAAGCAGAGGTCAGGAGTTCGATTCCCCTATCCCGCACAAACGAGACATAAAGAAAAACATCAGTCTTATGACTGATGTTTTTCTTTATGAGTACGTGACCTGCGTCACGTACGGCTTGTTTGTGAAGCGGAGCGTTGTGAGGAGTCTCTTCCCTAAGACGAAGAACCGCGAGCTCGGGGAGAAAGTTCTTAGTACAATTGGAACGTAGTGAACAATTTTACTTAGAAACTTGACCCCAAGCAAAAGTGACCGATTCCTCTATCTAAACGCGATGGAGAATCTTTTTGAGTTGTTTGGTGTACTGTATGAGATTGATAGGGAGAATCAGATGAAGAAAAAGGCGGCGGAAGTATAGACAGTATTGATATTTTATTGTATTGTAAAACTGCCTACCTCACCGAGTGAGCCAGGCTGTACCTTTCAACCTCAAATGGAGACATCAAATGTCGATCCCTCCGATGGATATTTCTCAAATGAAGCAAGTCACTCGACGAGTCAACGGTTCGTTGCCAACAGACCTCTCTAAGGTCGAAGGCGACCGAATCATCAAACATCCGAGTGTGACAGGAGAACTGGCACATTTCTGGTTCCGTGTTCGAAACGTTGCTCGGGAGCCTGCTACAAAGTTCGCCGTCTATATTGATAGTGACACGATGAAGCACATCCACGATGAAGGCATTCTCTTCCTGAACCGTACGGGCGACGACGAGCTAGAGGCGCTGGTAAAGCAGTACACCGACAATGCCTGGGAACGGGCTGAGGTGTTGGAAGTACTGGAGATTTCTGGCAAATTCTCGTGTCGTGAAGAAGTGGCAAAAATCGTCAACGAACAGTGTTACATCCCTGCTTCGTTCGACGAGCTCATTGCTTTTGCGTGGCAGCACGATCATTTCTTTACTACTCAGGGGCATTGTTTTGTCCACGTACTCGAACCCACTACCAGAGCACGAATGCCTCTCGTCTGGCACGACAACGACCCGCGTGGGGGCTACCCCCAACTCAACCTCTCATTCGATGATGTTGATGACGGGATGCTCAACCAAGCATCGTGCAGCTCAATCCTTGTGTTGGTGAAGAAGAAGGAACATCAAATCCTTCCGCCAGATGAGTGCAACAAAGCAGTACGCGCCCTCGAAGCGAGAGTTGCTGAAGACGCTGCCTTGATGAAAGAAATGGGCACGCAGATTCACGAAAGTGGTCAAGTTCTTGAAGAAGCACAAGAGTCGCTGGAAAGCACCATCGCTGGACAAGCAACGGCACTTGCGGCTGTACAGGCTTATGCCCGTCTTATAAGGAAGCTGATCGACAATCCCTTCCTTCGCTTTCTCCCAGGTATTACCACCTGGTTGGAGGAGCTGGGCAAAAACGAAGCAATCCGCAAGTGCTTGGATGAATTTGTGCCTCCAAAATGATCCTTGAGGATCTTCTATACCCCGCCGGGCAGCTGGCGGGGTGTTTTCTTTTATTTTAAACTCAAGTATTTAATACAAATGGACTTGAAAAGCTGAATGGACTCAAACACTCTTCTAATTTAGCCCAATCAATAGTTCTGAACTCATCCCATTGTGTGCACGAGCAAGTAGGTAAAACAAACTACCACCCATATGGGTGGTAGTTTGTTTTACCTACTTGCGTGTGCGGGATAGGAGAATCGTCCTGACGGTCACTAAACTAGTTTATCTCGTTTCACTCATAAACTAGTAAGTGCCGCGGGACACACCTCACTTGTTCGTCATACTTCCTCACAGCGCTCCGCCATTCGATTCCCCACGTAAGTGCCATTAGGCACTTGCTTATCCCGCACACTATGTTCAAACAAAAACACTTTCCAGAAGGAAAGTGTTTTTGTGAACATATGTGTGTCTCTATTGTACCAAGCTCGCACTTACTTCCAATCAAAACACTAGCAACGTTCGGAGCGCGTGGTAGTTTTGTACTTCAGCGTACGCATTCGCGCTCATACTAATGCTAATCAGCGCCTCGGGCGCGGGCTACCCGCCCGCGAGCAACTCCCAAAATTTTCTTGCCTTAAAAGAAAGCGAAAGGGGGTGTGGGGGAAGTCGCCAAAAAGATGAAAGAAAATTTTGGGGTTGCTTTTGCCTTACCATACCTCCGAAAACTCTTCACAAACCCCTTTTAAGAAAGTAGGTGTTTGTTCAGAGCTTTCTTCGGTCTGGTAGCAACCCGAGGCGCTGCGCGTATACAAACTACGTGGTATCGCTAAAGACGCTCAACCCTGCAGCTCCTCCGCACAGCTCGCTCACGGGCTAGCGCCCGCTCGCGCTAGCTGCTGCGGTGCTGTCGGTGTGCGCTTAGTGACTTCGTTCGTGTTCGTGGTATTCTTAAAATATTAGTAACTAACTACGAAAATTATGGGGTTTGAATCAATGCCAAAACCAAAAGCTGAGTCAGAAGATACTAATGAACAGCAAGACCAAGGAGGAGCGAAAAAGTGGCTAGAAACAGTTGGTAAAAATGGAGAAAAGGTATCCATCGGTGTCTTTGAAGGTGAATCTGACGCTGACGCAATCGCTCGCGCTAAAGAGATTGATGATCGACTTGATCGAGAAGGAAAGTCAGACAGTACTCTGAGTTAGATACCAGAATTGTTAATCAGCCACAAGAATTCATCTTCAGTTTCAGGAGTTATAGCTTCAAAAAATAGACGCATACTGTTGTCCATGTTTGTGTCTTTGATATAGTTTTTGCGAGCAAAGTCTAAATGTTTCTTGGTGAATTGTTCATTTCCAGCAAAACCAAAATAGTTTTTCAACTGAGACATTCGCTCGGCTATTTCCTTTCCTGTAAAAAGGTAATTCTTCAAGTAATTGTCTCGCTCTTCCTCAAACGACATTTCCCCTCCTTCTACTAATTTATTGCTCTGCTCTCGACTTTTTTGCAAAAATTCTAGATCTTGCTCTGTAAAGTTCACTCGGGAAATATCAAATGCAGATCTTAGCATCTCTGTATAGTTATCGTAGAAGTTACGAACCCTGTGTCCTTTTTCGTGAGCGTTTATAATACTCATTTGTTTAGTGTTAGGTTTTTCTCCTGTCCAGGGCATTTTCCAACCCAGTCCCATTCGTTCAGAGTCTGGCTCTTCAGTCTCAAAATCTATATGTGTTACAGCTCGAATTTCGTCAATGCTTTCAGTAATATCTTTAGTTACTGATTCTAGTGTAGGTACTGGCTCTGAAAGTTTTTTATTTAAGTCTTCTGTGTCAATAATTTTTCCGCTATTTTTACCCTTTAGTAACTTAAAACGTTCTTCACCAGTCCACCCTTCTGGTAAATAAGGTTCCCATTCCTCGTTTTGATAAAAGTCGTATTCTTTTTTCAGCAATTGATATTTTAAGTTGACTAACTGTTCGTTTATTTCAGGGTTTGACAAACGATCTGCCAACAGAGTGTCGTCATTGTTTTCAAAATTTACATCTTGCTCAGATAGGTTTGGGTTTTGTTCAGCACTGTCTTTTAACTGTTTCAAGCGAGCGTACTCGCGAAGTATCTTGCCTAGTTCGGCATATTCATGTGACGGTAACTGCCCATCAGCTTTGGGGTCATTTTGTAGCACTTCAAATACTCGTGCTAGGTAGTACGGGTCTTCGATAGATTCAAAGGCTTTTTCTCTGGTTTCTGCTGGAGCGTGGTAGAACTCCCAACCAATATGGCGGTCAGATATTTCATCTACTTTTTCTAGTGCAGGTGCGTAGCGATATGGGTTATTTTCCTCAGGTGCAGGGTTCTTATTTTGTTCATAATAGAACTGCTGTTTACCTAAATCCCAATATGCCCACGAATCAGATTTTCCATACGGGCTGATGGGCACATCCAAAACATCTAGAACTTTTTTGGTTTGACCTTTGATGCCAGGCAAAACTCTTTCAACCTCTCGTTCTGGTAATTTATTTAGGTGATGTGCGTACTTCTCAGCCATCTCACGACTTTCAGCGTCACGAAGCATAGCTTCTAGCTGTTCTGGTGGCAAATCTGCGTCTTGGTAGGATAATTTTTTACGCACTATTTGCTTGTCTGGATATCGTTCTTTTTCTTCTGGAGACAGTGCTTCATACGCAGCTACTTCATCAGCTCGTTCTTGAATGAGCTGAGCAACATATCCCTCAACAAAATCATACTTGGGACTCTGTGTTTCTGGCGTATCTATATCTTTGCTTCTGTCGTATTCTTGGTGTTTTTCAAATTTTGAGAGCAGTGATTGAAATTCCTTATTGTACAGTGGGATTGTGTTACGGTGAACATCATGATCACGCCAAAGCAAGCCCTCTGATTGAGCAACAGCTAGTCTATCTGGAGTGAAATGTGTACTTAGTATTTCTTTAACCCTACTCTCAACTAAGTCTGGATGTTCATCGTACATTTGATCAATTTGACTATCAATCACATTGATCTGGTCATTCATTTCCATTGCTTCCTGTACTCTGGGTGATATATCACCGTCATCATCATTCGTTTCAACTCCACTCAAACGAGCCGATTTACGCAACAACTCTCGTGTCTGAAAAATTGACGCTTGATCAAGTTCATCTGGCCAAAATTCGGAGTTAAGACGATCTGTAGTAGCACTTTTTTGTTGTTGAAGTCGCGCAACCTTTTCACTTGGTGACTCGGGCACAGATTCAGGTGACGATGGTACATCGTTCATGAATGCTCCTGGAGGTGCTGAGAACTGCTCGGCAGTCTCAGCACTAGTTGGAATTTCTATTGTTTCGGTGCTTTCAGCTATATTTGCCATCGTCTCGCTTTCAACTTTAGCTGGTGCAGGCGTTTGATTAAACTTTTCCATGATAAAATCAATAAATCAGATATAACTAGAATACCATGACAACACCACAAGATATTATCGAAAAAATTAAAGAAGCGTATCAAGATCAGGAAGGGGGGTTCAAGTACGCAATCGGACGCTTAGGCCAAGTTATTGAACATGACGGTGTGACTATCGAAGATTTACATAACTACGCTGTTGCAGAGGCGGAAGAGCGTAAAAGACGAGCAGAGTATCACAAGCAATCTGATGTTGCTAAATTTTATAATGAGAAGGTATCTACATCATTGCAAGACGAAGCAGCTGTGATGAAAAATGTAGCAGAATTAACTCAAACTTGAGTCATTTACTAGTTTCAGTCTTGAACGTTTCTTTCAAGATTTCAACCGCTCGTTCCAATTCGACATCCGTATCAAACCCTCGATTACGCTTCATGGCTAGATAGGAAGTTTTCTCTGCAATAGTAGTTTTAAGCCAAGATTTGAACGTGGTATCACCCATTGCGATTTTCTTCTCTTGTAAGTAGCTCTCTAGGTTTTCTGACTCAATTTTCGTAGGCTTGTTGTCGTAAGCAAATTTTACACCAAGACCAATTGTCACCAAGGCGACAGCGATATCAATCTGATCAGGTAAGTATAAAAAAGCTACTGTGGCAGCAAACATACCCGAGGCCATATAAACAAACTGTCGCCATGTTAGTGGTCCAAAGATAAAGTCTTCTTCGTACATAAGTAATTTACATTATACATAACAAGTAGAGAGATTTGCGTGAAGACAAAGCAACCCCAAAATTTTCTTTCATCTTTTTGGCGACTTCCCCCACACCCCCTTTCGCTTTCTTTTAAGGCAAGAAAATTTTGGGAGTTGCTCGCGGGCGGGTAGCCCGCGCCCGAGGCGCTGATTAGCATTAGTATGAGCGCGAATGCGTACGCTGAAGTACAAAACTACCACGCGCTCCGAACGTTGCTAGTGTTTTGATTGGAAGTAAGTGCGAGCTTGGTACAATAGAGACACCAGAATAGAACTTTCGGGTTCTAAACCAACTTTGGCATGGGCGGCGCGTAGCGCCGCCCATGCCGTTGGTGGCTCTGTGGAGCCACCAACGGGAGAAGTGACAACCACGCGACGGCCGCCGAGGCGGAGGTGCGAGCCAAAGATTTCTTTGGCGGCAACCTTTTTCGCGAAAAGGTTGCCATCAGAAGCGATTTCGTCCAAGTTCTGAGCGTCTTTTAGCCAGTTTTGGAAAGGTGCGAGCCAACCATTCTGCGTGTGTGCCAGAGAGGTGATTTCTGCTTGCAAAGTTTTCTTCTCGGAGAGCAATTTCGCTTTCTGTTTGCGGTAGTCCAGTTCGTCAATCACTTGGTCAAGGTAGCCGTTCAATAACCTGTCCAGCTTCTGCGAAATTGCCGTTAGTTTGTCTTCACGCTCTTTCACACACGCAGTCAAAGACTGGGCAGAAGTAGAATGTTCATCTTTAGACATTTGGTTTAGTTTGGTTGTCCAGTCTTTGGGCAAAGCCACTGATTTGATGAGGGATGATAGTTGTTCGTCGAGAACATGAGACCGAATCGACTTCTCTTGGCAATTGATGGTCTTATGTTTCTTGGTACAGCGATAATACACATAGTGGTGGGTATTGCCGTTTTTCTGTCGCTTCGTCTTGTTCTCGGCCGTTATCATCATCCCACATGAAGCGCAGGAGATAAGTCCGCAGTATGGTTGTGGTTCGTTCTTGGGTTTGCGGTCGGGCTGACCACGACGTTTCAATACCGCCTGCGCTTCATTAAACAGTGGCTTTGTAATGATTGGCTCGTGCTTGCCATCGTGTAGCTCACCACCATATCGGAATAGACCAACATAAAACGGATTGGAGAGGATAAAAGACGCTCTAGTCTTGGAGATTCTCTTGCCGGTACGAGTGGTAACGTGGTGAGTGGCAAAAAAGTCCGCGATGTCCTCCAGTCGCTTATCTCCGATTGCATATAACTCAAATGCTTTCCGAATGATAGGTGCACGCTTTTTATCAATAATGACAGTCTTTGTACGCACATCATTGATATAGCCAATCGGTGCCTTGCTCGGACAATGCCCCAAGCGGACTTTTTGCCGCAAACCACGTTTCGTATTCTCGGCAAGAGAATCAACATAGTATTTGCTTTGCCCGAAAGCCATAGAGAGCATGAACTTTCCTTGTGAGGTGTTGTCACACCAAAAAGTCGGAAACTTGAGGCTCGCAAGAACACCAGTGTCGAGGAGGTGGATAATCTGCCCACCGTCAACGGAGTTACGCGCGAGACGATCTGGAGCCCAGGAGACTATGCCCGAAGCTTCACCTTGTTCGATACGCGAAAGCATTTGCCCAAACACTTTTCTCCCAAGTGTCTTGGCAGACTGTTTTTCAATAAACTCCTCGACTATTTCTAAACCCTGTTCACGGGCAAATGTACGTAATTCAACAAGTTGAGCATCAATCGACATCACCTGCTTATCCTCGACATCGGTGGACTTGCGAGCGTACAAAAAGAATTTTTCTTTCATATACTAAAAGAACTTAAAAAAGCAGAAGTGACTATTTTGGCGCTGAATCCTAACGTAATGCTAGAAAACCAAAATAGTCACTTCTGCTTACATTACTAATATTGGATTCAGCTTTTGTATTCTAGCAAGAAAAATTCTTTTTGTACCAAAGCAAATACTATGTTTAATCGCTTCTGATGTCGCACCTCCGCCTCGGCGGCCGTCGCGTGGTTGTCACTTCTCCCGTTGGTGGCTCCACAGAGCCACCAACGGCATGGGCGGCGCTACGCGCCGCCCATGCCAAAGTTGGTTTAGAACCCGAAAGTTCTATTCTGGTGTCTCTATTGTACCAAGCTCGCACTTACTTCCAATCAAAACACTAGCAACGTTCGGAGCGCGTGGTAGTTTTGTACTTCAGCGTACGCATTCGCGCTCATACTAATGCTAATCAGCGCCTCGGGCGCGGGCTACCCGCCCGCGAGCAACTCCCAAAATTTTCTTGCCTTAAAAGAAAGCGAAAGGGGGTGTGGGGGAAGTCGCCAAAAAGATGAAAGAAAATTTTGGGGTTGCTTTGTCTTCACGCAAATCTCTCTACTTGTTATGTATAATGTAAATTACTTATGTACGAAGAAGACTTTATCTTTGGACCACTAACATGGCGACAGTTTGTTTATATGGCCTCGGGTATGTTTGCTGCCACAGTAGCTTTTTTATACTTACCTGATCAGATTGATATCGCTGTCGCCTTGGTGACAATTGGTCTTGGTGTAAAATTTGCTTACGACAACAAGCCTACGAAAATTGAGTCAGAAAACCTAGAGAGCTACTTACAAGAGAAGAAAATCGCAATGGGTGATACCACGTTCAAATCTTGGCTTAAAACTACTATTGCAGAGAAAACTTCCTATCTAGCCATGAAGCGTAATCGAGGGTTTGATACGGATGTCGAATTGGAACGAGCGGTTGAAATCTTGAAAGAAACGTTCAAGACTGAAACTAGTAAATGACTCAAGTTTGAGTTAATTCTGCTACATTTTTCATCACAGCTGCTTCGTCTTGCAATGATGTAGATACCTTCTCATTATAAAATTTAGCAACATCAGATTGCTTGTGATACTCTGCTCGTCTTTTACGCTCTTCCGCCTCTGCAACAGCGTAGTTATGTAAATCTTCGATAGTCACACCGTCATGTTCAATAACTTGGCCTAAGCGTCCGATTGCGTACTTGAACCCCCCTTCCTGATCTTGATACGCTTCTTTAATTTTTTCGATAATATCTTGTGGTGTTGTCATGGTATTCTAGTTATATCTGATTTATTGATTTTATCATGGAAAAGTTTAATCAAACGCCTGCACCAGCTAAAGTTGAAAGCGAGACGATGGCAAATATAGCTGAAAGCACCGAAACAATAGAAATTCCAACTAGTGCTGAGACTGCCGAGCAGTTCTCAGCACCTCCAGGAGCATTCATGAACGATGTACCATCGTCACCTGAATCTGTGCCCGAGTCACCAAGTGAAAAGGTTGCGCGACTTCAACAACAAAAAAGTGCTACTACAGATCGTCTTAACTCCGAATTTTGGCCAGATGAACTTGATCAAGCGTCAATTTTTCAGACACGAGAGTTGTTGCGTAAATCGGCTCGTTTGAGTGGAGTTGAAACGAATGATGATGACGGTGATATATCACCCAGAGTACAGGAAGCAATGGAAATGAATGACCAGATCAATGTGATTGATAGTCAAATTGATCAAATGTACGATGAACATCCAGACTTAGTTGAGAGTAGGGTTAAAGAAATACTAAGTACACATTTCACTCCAGATAGACTAGCTGTTGCTCAATCAGAGGGCTTGCTTTGGCGTGATCATGATGTTCACCGTAACACAATCCCACTGTACAATAAGGAATTTCAATCACTGCTCTCAAAATTTGAAAAACACCAAGAATACGACAGAAGCAAAGATATAGATACGCCAGAAACACAGAGTCCCAAGTATGATTTTGTTGAGGGATATGTTGCTCAGCTCATTCAAGAACGAGCTGATGAAGTAGCTGCGTATGAAGCACTGTCTCCAGAAGAAAAAGAACGATATCCAGACAAGCAAATAGTGCGTAAAAAATTATCCTACCAAGACGCAGATTTGCCACCAGAACAGCTAGAAGCTATGCTTCGTGACGCTGAAAGTCGTGAGATGGCTGAGAAGTACGCACATCACCTAAATAAATTACCAGAACGAGAGGTTGAAAGAGTTTTGCCTGGCATCAAAGGTCAAACCAAAAAAGTTCTAGATGTTTTGGATGTGCCCATCAGCCCGTATGGAAAATCTGATTCGTGGGCATATTGGGATTTAGGTAAACAGCAGTTCTATTATGAACAAAATAAGAACCCTGCACCTGAGGAAAATAACCCATATCGCTACGCACCTGCACTAGAAAAAGTAGATGAAATATCTGACCGCCATATTGGTTGGGAGTTCTACCACGCTCCAGCAGAAACCAGAGAAAAAGCCTTTGAATCTATCGAAGACCCGTACTACCTAGCACGAGTATTTGAAGTGCTACAAAATGACCCCAAAGCTGATGGGCAGTTACCGTCACATGAATATGCCGAACTAGGCAAGATACTTCGCGAGTACGCTCGCTTGAAACAGTTAAAAGACAGTGCTGAACAAAACCCAAACCTATCTGAGCAAGATGTAAATTTTGAAAACAATGACGACACTCTGTTGGCAGATCGTTTGTCAAACCCTGAAATAAACGAACAGTTAGTCAACTTAAAATATCAATTGCTGAAAAAAGAATACGACTTTTATCAAAACGAGGAATGGGAACCTTATTTACCAGAAGGGTGGACTGGTGAAGAACGTTTTAAGTTACTAAAGGGTAAAAATAGCGGAAAAATTATTGACACAGAAGACTTAAATAAAAAACTTTCAGAGCCAGTACCTACACTAGAATCAGTAACTAAAGATATTACTGAAAGCATTGACGAAATTCGAGCTGTAACACATATAGATTTTGAGACTGAAGAGCCAGACTCTGAACGAATGGGACTGGGTTGGAAAATGCCCTGGACAGGAGAAAAACCTAACACTAAACAAATGAGTATTATAAACGCTCACGAAAAAGGACACAGGGTTCGTAACTTCTACGATAACTATACAGAGATGCTAAGATCTGCATTTGATATTTCCCGAGTGAACTTTACAGAGCAAGATCTAGAATTTTTGCAAAAAAGTCGAGAGCAGAGCAATAAATTAGTAGAAGGAGGGGAAATGTCGTTTGAGGAAGAGCGAGACAATTACTTGAAGAATTACCTTTTTACAGGAAAGGAAATAGCCGAGCGAATGTCTCAGTTGAAAAACTATTTTGGTTTTGCTGGAAATGAACAATTCACCAAGAAACATTTAGACTTTGCTCGCAAAAACTATATCAAAGACACAAACATGGACAACAGTATGCGTCTATTTTTTGAAGCTATAACTCCTGAAACTGAAGATGAATTCTTGTGGCTGATTAACAATTCTGGTATCTAACTCAGAGTACTGTCTGACTTTCCTTCTCGATCAAGTCGATCATCAATCTCTTTAGCGCGAGCGATTGCGTCAGCGTCAGATTCACCTTCAAAGACACCGATGGATACCTTTTCTCCATTTTTACCAACTGTTTCTAGCCACTTTTTCGCTCCTCCTTGGTCTTGCTGTTCATTAGTATCTTCTGACTCAGCTTTTGGTTTTGGCATTGATTCAAACCCCATAATTTTCGTAGTTAGTTACTAATATTTTAAGAATACCACGAACACGAACGAAGTCACTAAGCGCACACCGACAGCACCGCAGCAGCTAGCGCGAGCGGGCGCTAGCCCGTGAGCGAGCTGTGCGGAGGAGCTGCAGGGTTGAGCGTCTTTAGCGATACCACGTAGTTTGTATACGCGCAGCGCCTCGGGTTGCTACCAGACCGAAGAAAGCTCTGAACAAACACCTACTTTCTTAAAAGGGGTTTGTGAAGAGTTTTCGGAGGTATGGTAAGGCAAAAGCAACCCCAAAATTTTCTTTCATCTTTTTGGCGACTTCCCCCACACCCCCTTTCGCTTTCTTTTAAGGCAAGAAAATTTTGGGAGTTGCTCGCGGGCGGGTAGCCCGCGCCCGAGGCGCTGATTAGCATTAGTATGAGCGCGAATGCGTACGCTGAAGTACAAAACTACCACGCGCTCCGAACGTTGCTAGTGTTTTGATTGGAAGTAAGTGCGAGCTTGGTACAATAGAGACACACATATGTTCACAAAAACACTTTCCTTCTGGAAAGTGTTTTTGTTTGAACATAGTGTGCGGGATAAGCAAGTGCCTAATGGCACTTACGTGGGGAATCGAATGGCGGAGCGCTGTGAGGAAGTATGACGAACAAGTGAGGTGTGTCCCGCGGCACTTACTAGTTTATGAGTGAAACGAGATAAACTAGTTTAGTGACCGTCAGGACGATTCTCCTATCCCGCACACGCAAGTAGGTAAAACAAACTACCACCCATATGGGTGGTAGTTTGTTTTACCTAGCACGAAACGTTTGTTTCGTGCGTGCTTGTGCGTGAAGCGGAGCGCTGTGAGGAGTCGAACGCTTAGGGCGACGAACCGCGAGCTGGGGCAGCTAAGTACTTAGTGCTCGCAACAAGCTTGCTTGTGAGAACACTTAGTAACTTGCGCCAAACAGATGCCGCGTCCAGCGTTCTTATGAGCAAAGCAAATTAGCAAAAGCGGAGCCTGGTTAGGGCTCCGCTGGGTGTGGTTCGCGCTCAGCGCCCAGGCTCTCTTTGGCTTTCTGAGCAGTATCGACCCCAAAGAATACTTCAGCCAATTGCACAGCGGCGTCGTTGTTCAATGCTTGCGCAAACGAACCACCATAATGTTTGGCATTTTCTATGAATCTGTGTCTGAGAAATTTTTCAGCTTTCTCGATATTTGTGGCTGCATTCGGCATGCGTAACTCCTCTCTAACGTCACCTTAGCATACTGTCTGACCAAACAAAAACCCCCTCATCGGGGGGCTCTTGTTGTGTGTGATGGGAAATAGCGAGAGATAATCGACTCTAGCTGTGCTTTCACACAACGTAGCGTATATACCTCCGCTACATATATAGTATAGCGACTAATATCGAAGCTGTAGAGTATCGCCTGTGTACAAGAAATACCGGTCAGGTGACCGGTATTTCTTGACTGTACGCTCTGTACAAGTAGGAGGTTGGATGTACTTCGCGTTCTAGCAATTTCCTTTAGGAAATAAGTACATTGAGAACAACATTCGTAATGGGCCTTACGGCCGTTACTCATTTTATTTAACGGCGTCCTTGAGGGCCTTCGCAGCGCGGAACTTCGGTACGCGCATCGCGGGAACCTCAATTGCTTCACCAGTACGTGGGTTACGTGCGGTGCGAGCGTTTCGCATCTTAGCTGAGAAGATACCGAGACCAGCAATCGATACTTCGTTACCATCTTTGAGGGTGTCCACGATTGAGTTAATCATGGTCTCAACTGCACGTTCGGCGTCTGCTTTGGTGCCGCCGAGAGTTTCGTGCACGTGGTTGATGATGTCTGCTTTGTTCATAGTCAGCATTTTGTTCTAGGTGTGTAAAGGTGTCCTTCGACACGGGCCGTAAAGTGGCTACAAATCATTATATAGCAAGGCCTTTTTGCTGCAACGACTACACAAAGCAAATATGTGTGTTGTAGTTTTAGGGGTGTGGTCGAGTCACTGGGGGAGTGTGATAGGATGGGCGGGATGTATCCCACCCTAAGTCTGCTGCAGTGGGAACGCCACGAATGAATTAAAGAGTTATTTTGGTCGGTTATGAATAGTCATAATAGCGTTGCCCCACGTGCCCGAAGGGCAGCAGCAAACTAAGGGTCGGGATGAAAATCGGCATCATGGGTGCGACGGGGAGCTTTTCTGAGCAAGCGGCCGAGCTCTACCTGAGAAACAATGCAGCAATTCAGGCAACCCTCGAGCCGCTGGTGAGCGCGGAGGTGGTCTTGACGGCGGTCGAAGAGGGGAGTGTCGAGAAAGGGATTTTTCCAATCGAGAATAGTAACGGCGGGATTGTTATTGAGGCGGTGCACGCTATGGCGGCGCACCGGTTTACGATCGAGCAGATGTTTGAACTCGACGTGCACCATATGTTGCTGGTAAAAAATGGTGTGACTGCCTCAAGCATTACCGCTATCTCGTCGCACGAGCAGGCACTTAAGCAGTGCCGCATGTACCTTAAGCGGGTGTGGCCCGATGCCGATATAACGCCGTACGTTGATACCGCTAAAGCTGCCGAAGATTTAGCGGCCGGCACACTACCTGATACCACCGCCGTCATTGCCCCACGCCGCTGCGCAGAGTTGTATGGTCTCTCAATCCTCGAAGAGTCGATTCAAGACCTCAAATTTAACTACACCACGTTTGTGGTGGCTGTACGTACTGAGTCATAAGTACCATATAGAAAAAGCGCGGCACCAAAGTGCCGCGCTTTGATTACCGGGCGTAACTTATAACACGGGTCTCGCGAATGACGTGCACTTTGATTTCACCAGGGTAGCGCAGTTGGTTTTGAATATCATTGGCAATGGTTCGGGCCAGCTCTTCTGTCTCGAGCTCATTCAGCGACTCAGGGTTAACCATCACACGAATCTCGCGACCGGCGGCAATGGCAAAGGCTTTCTCCACCCCACGAAGATTGCTGGCGATAGCTTCAAGTTCGGTCAAGCGCTTGATGTATCGCTCGACGGTGTCGCGACGAGCCCCCGGGCGGGCACCAGAGATAGCATCGGCTACCTGCACGATAATACTCTCGGGTGTTTCGTACGGGTACTCTTCGTGGTGCGCGCGCATGGCGAGCATAACTCGCTCATCGACGTCGTACTTCTTTAGCAGTCGGATACCGATTTCTACGTGGGTACCCTCAACTTCGTGGCTCGCAACTTTACCAATGTCGTGAAGAAGGGCACCAGCGCGAGCAATGGCCGGGTCAGCGCCCACTTCGGTGGCAATAATCCCCGCTAGGTGAGCCATCTCAACGGAGTGCGCCAGCACGTTTTGGCCGTAGCTCGTGCGGAAGTAGAGCCGTCCGAGAATCGCGATAAGATCGGGGTGCAAGCCGTGAACATTAGTATCAAACGTAGCCTGTTCGCCCATTTTCTTGATGGTCTTGGCTACCTCTTGGCGCGCTTTCTCGACCACGTCTTCAATTTTGGCGGGTTGAATGCGACCATCTTTAACCAGTGCTTCGAGCGCCACGCGCGCAATCTCCCGACGAATCGGGTCAAACGAGGAAAGGACAATGTAGCCGGGCGTATCATCGACCAACACCTCAACGCCGGTTATGCGCTCGAACGCTCGGACGTTACGACCCTCTTTACCGATAATTTTACCCTTTACGTCGTCGCTCGGTATCTCGACCGCGGCCGTCATTACGTTCGTCGGGAGACTATTACCAACCCGGTGAATAGCAGCTAAGAGCAGGTCGCGAGCTCGTTCGGTGAATTGCTCCTCGCCGAGTAACTCGAGTTTGCGGAGGCGCCCAACAATATCCTGCTCACGGGCTTTGGCGACGTTGCGTACGATGTGTTCGTAGGCTGTCTCGGGTGTCATACCGGCTAGCTCGTGAAGGCGATGCTCAAGTTTTTCGGCTCGCTCATCGAGTCTATGCTTTAAGGTTTTGACCTCGTCAATTTTGTTGCGAATGTGCTCAGTTTGGGAGTCGAGGTCGATTTGGCGGGTATCTAAAAGTTCCTCACGCTTGTCGAGGCGCTCGGCTGTGTGTTTAAGGTCAGCTGCGCGTTCACTGCGTTCAGCTTTAGCTTCTTGTACGATGGTGTCGGCTTTCGCTTCGGCCTTCTCGACGATAGCAATGGCTTTTTCTTCAGCTTTTAGTTCTTGCGCTTTCAGGGTGTGCTCCAGCGAGCGCTGTTTCGTCAAAATATGGAGGTAGCGCAGGTAGTATCCAGCGCCGACTCCTAGCAATAGGGCCACTGCCACCAGCGTTGCGGTCAGTATCGGTGACATGTTTTTTCAGTTACTCAGTAATCAGTCGTGTCGGTCGTACTAAAAATAGCAAACTGCCCGCAGCTTGTCGATACAAAACCCGCCAACCAAGTGTTGGCGGGTTTTATGTGAGCGAGGATTACTTAAAGATAGAATCTACGATGCCGTACTTCTTCGCTTCCTCGGCACTCATAAAGAAGTCGCGGTCGGTATCTTTTTCAATTTGCGCCAGTTTTTGACCCGACGCTTTGGCGAGCATCTTGTTAAGGGTGTCGCGGGTTTTCAAGATATGCCGGGCGGTAATTTCAATATCACTCGCTTGGCCTTGCGCACCACCCCACGGTTGGTGAATCATCACCTCAGCGTTCGGGAGGATGCTCCGCTTACCCTTCGCGCCCTGCGAGAGAATAATCGAGCCCATCGAGGCAGCCATACCAGTACAGACCGTGTGCACGTCGGGCTTGATGTGGTTCATGGTGTCGACAATCGACAGACCGGCGGTAACACTCCCACCGGGCGAGTTGATGTAGAGGAAGATATCTTTCTTGGGGTCTTCGGCCTCAAGGAAGAGCAGCTGCGCCACCACCAGGTTTGCCATATGGTCTTCAATACCGCCGGTGACGAAGACAATTCGCTCTTTTAAGAGGCGGGAGAAGATATCGTAGGCGCGTTCGCCGCCGTGGGTCTTTTCGACCACCATCGGTACGAGTTGGGCGGTTTCGGTTTCAGTGTGTTTGGTATTCATAGAGTTTCAAGTTTCAAAAAATCAGTTTCCGTGTCACAACGTGACTAGCCCATCCTAGCAGATAGGGTGGGGAATATAAAGGCGCCAGCAAATCGGTGGTATTCGCTGCGAACAATACTTCCATATATGGAAGTATTGTTCGCACCAATAGCGTACTACCGGCAAAAGAAAAACCGGCGCGCAAGGTTGCGCGCCGGTGAGGGCGTCAAAGAATGACTTCGTCGACACCGATGCGGTCAGTTGGATCGTCCCAGTCCCAGGGAAAGCAACCCTCCATCAGATCGCCACGTCGTCGATGCCGAGCGATGCGCCGGTGTTCGGTTTCATGATGGCGGCTGTGCCGTCGTCGTCAGGTCTGATTCCGCCTTGAAAGCCTTCAATGAACATCACGCAGTCCTCCATAGCTGGTTGCGATTGATTCACTCTAGCTTGATTGCAATTATGCGTCAATGAACTATTCGTACAAATCTCTTTTAAAAGGCGTTAGATACGAGGCGGACAAGAAAAAAGACCCGCGTGGGATATGCTAATCCAGCAAGGGTCTTTTTTCGTAGTCCAACGATGTAGATGGCGTGTTTTTAGAGAGATTCCAGGTATTTCATTACTTCCTCGTTGGTCATCACACTCGCCACGTACACCTTCACGCGCATCTCGTCTGCGTCTTTATACTGCTCCATCAACTGTTTTACCTGCTCGTTGAGCTGTGTCTCGTCTGGCTTAATGTCTTCTTTTTGGGCGATTTCGTTCAACACCAGTTGGAGTTTGGCGCGCTTCTCAGCGGCCGGGCGCCACTCAGTACGGAGGTCTTCCTCGGTCTTCTTAATGTGCGCCAGGTACTCTTCCATGTTCATATTCGCGCGCTTGATGTCTTCTTCCATCTGCGCCGACATCTGTTTAAGTTCACCGTCGATAAGAACTTCGGGTAGTTCGAGTGTTGTGTGCTCGATAATTGCGTCGGTTACTTTAGCGCGATGTGCTGCTTCAACCTCTCGCCGCTTTTCAATCTCGAGGTGCTCACGAAGCTTCGCCTTAAAGTCGTCGACGGTCTCAAACTGGCCGGGCTGACCCAGGCCTTTCACGTACTCGTCGGTCAGCTCGGGTAGGGGAGCCGTTGCGGGGTCGAACTCTTCCTCAGCTTTTTTGGCTTCGCTCTCGGGAGTTGGGAGCTCGGTCGCGTCGGTCACCTCCGATTTTTTGGGCTCAGTATTTTCGGCGGCCTTTTGCTGGAGGCGCTCATAGGCCATTCGCTGGCGCATAATTTGCTCAATTTGGGCCTCGACGTCGGCGTCGCTTACTTCGGCAGTGGCTTTGTCTGTATTTTGCTGGGCAGCAATCGTTTGGTAGTCGGGGAGGGTGATGTCGGGCACCACCGCTACGGTGGCGGTAAAGCCAAGTGGGTTATCTTGGGCAATCTTAGTAATTTGAATTTGTGGGTAGCCCAGTACCTGCAGCTCGTGCGCCTCCACAATGTGTGGGTAGGCGTGAGCGAGAGCCCGCTCGGCCATCTCGGTCAAGATAGCCATTTCGCCGATTTTCTCAACCAGCATTGCCTCGGGTACTTTACCCTCACGGAAGCCATCGATAGAAACATTTTTACCCAATTTCTTAATAGCCGCACTGCGGTGGGCTGCCAGCTCCTCAAATGGTAACTCGCCACTTATTTTTACCTGTGATTTTTCTAGGGTTTCGACGGAAAAGTCTTTTTTCCAGTCGACGTTGTGTGTGTGTTCAGACATAGTGCCGCTAGGGTAGCAGGTTGATACATAAATGCAAATATCAAACGCCCGGCAGCGTTAGCTGCCGGGCGTTGGGATAGCCAACTACTCAAACATGGCTTCGATGTCCGCAAATAGTGGCTCGAGGTCGATTGGTTGGGTACTGTTGATGTCAGTTTCGATAGCGTCGATTTCGGTTGATGGACTCATAACGTTTTGGGTCTCTGCGGCTACCTCGGCTGTCGTGCTTTCGGGCTCATCGTTCTCTGCTGCGGTTGGGCGCTCGGTGCTTGGTTCGGGGGCCATCTGATCTTGTTGTTGCATGAGCAACAACCAGGCTACCAACGCAATTAAAATAGCTGCCAGTACGAACACGAGCGCAATCAAAACCCATCGAAATGTGTGCGGGTGATCGACTAATTCCTCCTGGGACGGAAATTTGAGGGCGTCTTTTGGTATCTCTGGGGGCGCTTTGCGTTCGTGTTCCATACGTCTGATTATTCGGTGATACTCGCTGCGACCTTGAGGGCAGCTACCGCTGCCACCGCACTGGTGCGGGCTGACTGCAGGGTTTGGGCAGTGTCTCGGTAACTCTGTTTGATTGGGACCCAGGCCGCTGCTGGATTAGCAGCCGTTGCCATAGCACCGACTCGCTGATCTATTTGTTGTAGGGTTGTGCGACCCGCTTGCGCGTGATTGCGTAACGCAGCAATGTACGTGCGCCCAACCTGTGCATCTCCTCCCGCTGACTCAATACGATCGGCCCGGGCAGCGAGACGGTTGGCGATGGTTTCATAACGACCGAGACTGGCTTCGAGTTGATTGGAAATATTAGCAGCTAAATTGATGACCCGGGTTTGGTCCGCGGTTGTGAGCGGTGTCGCCGTAGTTGGGCGTGGTGCTGACGTGACTGGCAGCGCAGGCACAGTGGGTGTGGCAACGGCAGGCGTGGGCGACGCGGTATCGGCGATTGTACTCGTCGGAGTGGTGGGGAGTGGGGTAGTGGTTGCTTGCGCGTTAGCCAGCGAGGCTGCACCCGCGAAAAATCCTAACCCCAGCATGATAGCGGCTGAAACTGGTAGCTTTTGCTTCCCGGTAGATGTTCGTATAAATCGACCCATAGGCGATGGTTACTACTAGTATACCGCTCCTCCGAGTCTGAAGTGCTGCACGTATGCACAACTTCGGGGTTGCTAGAAAAATGCTATAATCCCGCCGTACGAACGCACAACTATAAACACGAATTTCTATGACTGACTACAACAAACTCTATACTCCAGGCGACATCGAATCGGGACAGATTACGACGGTAGTAGAGATACCTAAAGACTCAATGTTAAAGGTTGAGTACAATCGCACAAAATGCACATTCGAACTCGATCGGGTTGAGCCAGCAATTTTTGCCAAGCCGACCAACTACGGCTTTATCCCCGGAACGCTCGACGAAGACGGTGACGAACTCGATACGCTTATTGTGTGTCCCGAAAACCTCCCCCTCGGTGTGGTGGTGCATGCTCGGATCATCGGCGTACTCAATTTTGAGGACGATGGCGAGATGGACCACAAAATTATCTGTGTGCCCGCCGACGAACGTGATAGTGGTAACGCTATTACGTCGTTAGAAGATTTACCCGAGCAGTGGAAGCGAAAGGTTGAGTATCACTTTAATACCTATAAAGACTTAAAGAAGCCAGGGACCACAAAAGTACTCGGGTACGGTGACGCAACGGCTGCTGTCGCGGTCATCGAAGACTGCATTAAACGCTTCGAGGCACAGTAGCTCGTACAAAAAAACTCCGGCCAATCGATGTGATTGGCCGGAGTTTTTAATACATGGAGACTACTCTTTTTTCTCTTCGTCAGACGCCTCGTCAGTGGCGGCATCAGCAGCGATTTCGTCGATTGCAGCTTCATTGACTAAAGCCTCAGCTTCTTCCGGTGTATCGACTTCTTCCTCCTCGCCGAGTCCGCGCGCATCGCGGTCTTGTGATTCGGTTTCGTCGGCAGCATCGACCGGTGCATCGGTTACGTTTCGTTCAACATCATCTGAGGGTGCTGCTGCGGGAGCGTCGGTGGTGGCATCTTCGCCTTCCACCATCGCAATATCTTTACCAATTTCTGTGTCAGGGGCTACGACGACCTCATCACCGTCAGCGACCGCCTCCTGCTCCCCACCGACCGAGACAATGTCGATTTTCCAACCTGTCAATTTTGCCGCCAGGCGAACGTTCTGTCCGCCACGGCCAATCGCAAGCGATTGTTGGTCGGGCGCGACTTCAATCTCGACGTGCCCACGCTCACCAGCCTCGTCATTGGGCTCCGTCACGACACGCACCTCGAGTACCTGGGCGGGTGAGAGCGCATCCTCGATAAACTCGAGGGGGTCGTCACTCCACTCGATAATGTCAATTTTTTCGCCACCGAGTTCGCTCATCACGGTAGATACCCGTACACCTCGCTGGCCAACCAGTGAACCTACGGGGTCAATATGTGTGTCGGTCGCAAAGACGGCGATTTTAGAGCGGCTACCTGCCTCACGTGCGATGGCCTTTACCTCCACCGTTCCACTTTGGAGCTCGGGCGTTTCAACCGCAAATAAGTGTGCGAGGAAGTCGGCGTGAGCGCGTGATAGCTTAAGAAATACGCCCCGAGCAGTTTCGTCTACTTCTAAGAGTAAGGCACGGATGCGTTCACCGGGGCGAAAGCGCTCACCCGGAATTTGCTCTTCGTAGGGCATAATAGCCGTTACACGTCCGAGGTCGACGTAGAGGTTGCCCCGTTCAAAGCGTTGCACATGTCCCATTACAATATCACCTGCTTTCTGGCCAAATTCAGCCAGGGCTGATTCTTTTTCGGCCTCGCGGATTTTTTGGATAATCACCTGCTTGGCGGTCTGGGCAGCAATGCGGCCAAAGTCGTCTTTGCCTTCGAGGGGGAAGACCAGCTCCTCGCCGACAGCAACGTCTTTTTTAATCATTCGGGCGGTATCAATCAGCATGTGTTTCTCTTCATCGAAGCGTACCTTGCCGTCGTCTTCTACGTCGTCTTCCTCTGCTGGCGCTACGGGAGCATCCTCCGTTTCATCAGTAGCTTCGGGCTCTGGTTTGAGCATCGATTCGTCCACTACCAGCTTTACCTGCTCGAAGGTAGTTGTTCCGGTATCTAAATCAAAATTAGCACGAATCACCTGACCACGTTTACCAAACTCTTTTTTGTACGCCGTCGCGAGCGATTGCGCGATGGCGTCTAACATTTTCTCGCGACTAATGCCGCGTTCTTCTTCCATTTCGGCGAGTACCGAGTTGATAGTCTTTAAATCAAACATATTATTTTCTTAGGTATACCTTATAGGTTGTTTGACGAGAATGCGCGCCCTGAGGGCGCGCATCTGTCAGCAGTACTATACGTCAGCCCGCGCAATTCGTAAAGGATTCTCTACAGCTCACCCATCGGTCGACTGCGAGCGATGCTATACTAGGGATGACGATTGTTCCCGCTCTTTGGGAGGTGTTGTAGCCATATGCGTATTCAAGATACTCAACTTAAGCGATTTGTGCTCGACTCTGGTTTAGTTACCAAAGCCGACATTGGTGAGGCCGAAAAAGTCGCGGCCGACGAAGATCGCAGTTTGGCCGATGCGCTGGTAGCCGGTGGGTTTATGAACGAAGATGACCTGCGCCGGGTGGAGTCATACGTGCTCGGTATCCCATTTGTTTCCCTCAAAGATACTAAAATTGACTTCGAGATTCTTTCCCTCATTCCGGAGCCAGTCGCGCGCAACCACAATATTATCGCCTTTAAAAAAACAGCTGACACCCTCGAAGTCGCGATGCTCGACACAGCCGACCTCCCCGCTATCGATTTTGTTAAGAAAAAAGTAGGTCTTAAAATATTGCCCCGCTTAACCGACACTGAATCGATGCGCGAAGCGCTCCGGCAGTACCAAAAGACCCTCAAGGACGAGTTTGGTGACATTATTATGAAGGAGAGTTCGGCCCTGAAGGTGGTGCAGGACGAGAATGGTGAAGAGGTCTCCGAGGCCGACCTCAAGAAAATGGCTGAGGACTTACCGGTCGTACGCATTGTCGACACGCTCCTGCGGCACGCGATTATTCAAGGCGCGTCTGATATTCATATCGAACCGATGGAGGAGTCGGTGTTGGTGCGCTATCGCATTGACGGCATTTTGCACGACGCAATGACGTTACCCAAGCACGCCGCGAGCACCATTGCTGCACGGATTAAAGTACTCTCCAACCTTAAACTCGACCAAAAACGACTACCCCAAGACGGCCGCTTTAAGATGGAGATGGACGGGCAGAAGGTATCGTTTCGTGTGTCGGTACTGCCGATTTACTACGGTGAGAAGATTGTGATGCGTTTGCTGCGTGAGAACCGCTCAGGCTTTAACCTCGAAGGTATCGGTTTTCACGGCCGCACCCTCGAACGGGTGCACGACGCTATGAAGCAGACCACGGGTATCATTCTCGTGACGGGGCCAACAGGATCGGGTAAGACGACGACACTCTACACCGTGCTCGATTTACTCAACACTCCAGAGGTTAATATTTCTACGATTGAAGATCCGATCGAATACCAGATGCCACGCATCAATCAAACACAGGTTAAGTCGGACATTGGCTTTACGTTTTCGTCCGGCTTGCGCTCACTTATGCGCCAAGACCCAGACATTATTATGGTCGGTGAGATCCGTGACGAAGAAACTGCGAGTCTGGCTATTAACGCAGCCTTAACCGGTCACCTCGTGTTGGCAACGGTCCATACCAACTCCGCGGCTGGCACCGTGGCTCGCTTGTTAGATATGGGCGTTGAGTCGTTTTTACTGACGTCGACAATCCGAGTCGCCGTCGGGCAGCGCTTGGTGCGACATTTACAAGAGGAGGCGCGTGAGGAGTACACCCTCTCGCAAAGCGAAAAAGACGAGCTGGGCAAACACGCTGATCTCGATGCAGTACTCGCGGCAATGAAAGATGAAGGGGTAGTTAAAGACTCAGCGACGTGGAACACCATTCCATTTTATCGACCCAAAGCCGGTTCGGAAGAGGAAGCATTTAAAGGTCGTACGGGTATCCACGAAGTATTGAGTGTCACGCCAACCCTACGGCAGATGGTTATGGACGCCAAGACCGCCGACGAGATTGAGGCTCAGGCTCGAAAAGAGGGTATGCTCACCATGCTCGAAGACGGAATTTACAAAGCAGCTCGTGGCGTGACGTCGGTCGAAGAGGTATTACGGGTTATTAACGAGTAGGTGCTATGGCCACATTTACGTACACCGGAACGGATCGCGACGGGAAGCGCGTCACGGAAACGGTCTCAGCAGATGATCGTTTTTCCGTGTACGATATTGCGCGTGAGAGTGGTCACACGGTTGACGAGGTGCGCGACGCAAAACGTTTTTCGGCCGGGTCGTTTCTCAATATGGAGCGCATCAATGCGTTTTTGAGCCGCATTAAAGCCGACGAGCTGGTAATGATGACGCGCAACCTCAGTTCGATGTTGATTGCGGGTCTCCCGCTCTCGCGCGCCCTGTCGGTAATTGAGCGCCAGAGTAGTAACCCAAAATTGAAAGCAGTGATTGCTGATGTCAGCGATCAAATTGAGCGGGGCTCGGGCTTACACGAAGCGCTGGGCCGTTACCCTAAAGTATTCTCTGACTTGTACGTATCGATGGTGCGCGCGGGAGAAGAAGGGGGGACGCTGGCCGAGGCACTGAGCACCCTGGCCGTGCAGATGGAGCGCTCATCGACCCTGAAGAAAAAGATTAAGGGTGCCATGATTTACCCTTCGATTGTGATGGTCATCATGCTCTCGATTGGGGTGCTCATGATGATCTACGTCATGCCCTCAATCACGTCGACGTTCGTCGATCTTGAGGTTGAGCTACCAGCCACCACACAGGCACTAATTGCGACGAGTGACTTTATGGTAGCGAACACGCTCGTCGTGTTACTCGGGTTGATTGCAGCCATCGCCGGATTTATTTACGGGTTGCGTACCTACTACGGTAAAATGATTTTTCACTGGATTATTATTCGTCTTCCGGTCATTGGCAATATGGTCAAAGAGGCTAACTCGGCCCAGATGGCGCGGACGTTATCTTCGCTTCTACACTCCGGGGTAGACGTCATTCTTGCCTTATCGATTACTGAAGACGTGATTCAAAACGTGTACTACAAGCCAATCATTAAGGAGGCAGCGACACGCGTCGAGAAGGGGACCGCACTATCGGAAACCTTTATTGAACACAGCAAGCTCTATCCGGTATTGGTGGGGGAGATGATCTTAGTGGGTGAAGAAACTGGTGAGATATCACAAATGCTAGAGCAACTCGCAACCTTCTACGAGAACGAGGTCGAGCAAAAAACCAAAGATCTTTCAACCATTATCGAACCCATTCTGATGGTGGTTATTGGTGGTACGGTTGGCTTCTTTGCACTCGCAATGATTGCGCCGATTTACTCGATTAGTGACAGTATTGGCTAACTTGTCCGTCCCCTACTATGCACCATCGCTCTACCATCGGTTGCTTTAAATCAAAACACGGGGGCTTTTCTTTTATCGAGGTTCTCGTGACCGCAGCGTTGGTGGCCTTAGTCTTTGGAGGGTTGTTTGCTGCAGTGCAAGCGATGATTACTCTGATTTCTGATAGTAAAGCGAAGGCCGGGGCCACTGCCTTGGCGACAGAACGACTGGAGTACATTCGATCATTGACGTATACCGATGTGGGGACTGACGGAGGTGTTCCGAGCGGGGCTATTCCGCAAACCAGAAGTGTCACGCTTAACGAACTGACGTACCACGAGCGAGTACTCATTGAGTACGTCGACGATCCGGCCGATGGGGCTGGTGCGGCTGACGGTAATGGTATTGTGGCAGACTACAAACGGGCAAAGATTGAGTATAGTTGGCTCGGCCGTAACGGGACGAGCTCGGTTGCGCTGGTTACGAACATTGTACCGGCGGGTGTAGAGACGACCGCGGGTGGAGGCACGCTCCGAGTGTACGTGAATGATGCTGCGGTGCAGCCGGTGGCTGGCGCGAGTGTTCGGTTTGTGAATGACACGGGTACGACGAGCATTGACACCATTCGCTTCACTGACCCCAGTGGCATGGCTCAACTCGGCGGCGCACCAGCATTATCAAGTTACGAGATCTACGTTTCACGAGCGGGCTACTCTACCGATGGTACGGCCATCGCCACCGGCACCCTCTCGAGCCCTAGCCAACCGGTTGTGTCGGTTGCGGAATCATCGGTTACAACGCAGTACTTTCAAATCGATGAGTTGAGTACGATGCAGGTACGTACCGTCGGCGTACCAACGTACGGAACGTACGACGACAGTTTTGGTGATAGTAGTCGCATTGCTAGTAGTACGGGAGTCAGCGTTGGTGGCGGGACTGCGGAGCTTGCTGGAGCCCCGGGAAGTTACGCGACGAGTGGTACGTTGATCGCCACAACAACGATACCCAGCCCACTCGATGGGTGGTATAGCCTCGATTGGACCGCCAGCACCTCAGCCTCAACCAGCGTTGCCATAGCGCTCTACTACCCAGTTGGGACGACAACGGTCCGTGTGCCCGACATCGACTTGCCAGGTAATAGCGTCGGCTTCACGACTGCACCTATCGATATTACCGCACTCGATCCCAGCACGTATCCGGCACTGCAGCTAGGGGCAACACTGACAACAGTAGATACTAATGAAACGCCATCCCTTACGGCGTGGTCCGTTACGCACATCGCATCACAACCGACCCTCTCGGGTATACCTATGACCAGTGTGGGCGAGAAGACACTCGGTAGTGATGGAGGCGGGAGTGATGTATATAAGAATGTGTTTACCGGCGGCACCGACGCGAGTGGTGATTGGGTCCTCAATGATGTCGAGTACGATGTCTACTCGTTTACCATCGATGATCCGAGTTACGATGTGATTGAAGTGTGTCCGAGTGACCGGATTGCGCTCCCACCTGACACGACTGAAGAAATTACATTCACCATTGGTAGTGTCGCGGGGAGTCGGTTACTGGTAACGGTGACGGACGCTAGCGATCAGCCAGTTCCGAACGCAGCGGTCCGCCTTGAGCAGCCGGGGTACGACGAAACACAAACCACCAGCTTATGTGGGCAGACGTTCTTTAGTGGCGGTGGGCTGAGTGCCGCCGAAAGTACAGTAACGGTGAGCAAGCCGGGGTATACCACCGCCATCGAGACTGATGTGCCGGTGTCGAGCACTTCTACGCTTTCCGTACCAATTAATTAATCATGTATGTTGCATCCGTATAATAGCTCCCAACGTGGTATGACACTCGTCGAATTGCTGGTTTCGGTGGCGCTATTTACGTTACTTATGTTTGTGGTGACGACGGGTATTCAACAAATGTACACCTACAATGCGTATACGTTCGCGCAGGCGTATCAGGTCCAAAACGCGCGACTGGGAATGCAGGCGTTCATTCGCGATGTCCGTGAAATGACCTTTGCCGATAACGGCACCTTTCCCCTAGCAGTTATGGAGGCAGATCGCATTGGTTTTTATAGCGATATTGATCGTGACGATAGTGTCGAGTACGTCGAGTTTGCCTACGATGCACCGACGACGGTGGTAAAGTATATCTACAACGCGACGGGTTCGCCACCGACCTACGACACGAGTACGCCGGACGAAACAATCACTTTGTCTCGGTATGTGCAAAACGACCTACAATCAACCTCTACCTTCTTTTATTATGATGCGAGTGGTGGTGCGGTCACTAACCCGAGTAACATCACCGACGTGCGGTACATCGAAGCGCAAATAATTGTCAATATTGACCCCGTGCGAGACCCGGGTCAGTTTATGCTTCGCTCCAGTGCTGCGCTCCGTAACGTACAAGAAAATATATGATTTCACATCCCACTACACAATCTGGCGCCCTCCTTGTACTCGTACTCGTATTTGGAGCTATCTTTTTCATTATTGTAGTGGCGTTTATGGGTTTTGTAGTAACGCAGTCGCAAGTGCAAGACGCGGTCGTTGCGAAAGAGCGAGCGCTCGCGGTGGCAGAAGGAGGGCTCAACTACTACAAGTGGTTCTTGGCGCATAACCCAAACGATGTCACGTTAGGGACGGGGGCGCCCGGACCATACGACGTACCCTTTACTGACCCAGAAATTGGGGTCATTGGCACATCGACACTTACCGTAGCAAGTACCTCGTACTGTGGTGTCGTCTCGAGTATCGACATTGAATCGACCGGGGTCACTGCTGACGACCCGGATGTTACCCGAACGGTGTATGGGCGGTACGCGCGACCAACCGTCGCCGAATACGCCTACATTATTAACAGTAATGTGTGGGCTGGTAGTGACCGTACGATCATTGGTCCGTACCACAGCAACGGGGCAATTCGTATGGATGGAACTAACAATTCGACAGTCACGAGTAATCTCGAAACCTGGGAGTGTGACGGCACAATTAACTGTGACGATGGTGGCGTTTCGGTTGGTGACGACGTGCCGGGCGTGTTTGGCGATGGGCCGAACAGCTCGTTATGGAACACGGGTGTGCCAACGATTGGGTTTGCCGGTATCACCGTCGATTTGACCGCCATGGAGACAGCTGCCTGTGCACCCGGCTCGAATGGTATCTGTATCCCCGACTCTGGTGATTGGGGGTACCGCGTTGACTTTCAGGCTGACGGCACGATTGATGTGTACGTGGTCGATATCGTGTACCAGTACTGGGGATTTAGTTCGGCTGATGGGTGGCAGTATGAGTATAACGTAATTTACGACGATGACCCGTACGGTACCTTTACCATCGACGACTCCTGTCCGCTTATCTTCGTTGAAGACAAGGTCTGGCTTGAAGGTGACGTACCAACCTTAGTTACTCTAGCAGCGGCCGATAATGACTTAGGTGATCCTGACCATTCAATCATTCTTAACGACGATATTACCTACGCCACTTCGAGCGCTGGTTTACTGGCGGTCGCTGAAGACGACGTGCTCGTTGGCCTCGAGGTACCCAATAACATGGAGCTCAACGGAATCTTTATTGCCCAAGCTGGACGTTTCGGTCGTAATCACTACCGTACAGGGAGTACCTACGACGTACCGACCCCGTTCGATTCATACGTTACTCGCAATTCGCTCACCATGAATGGCACAATTGTTTCGAACGGTCGCGTCGGTACCAAGTGGACGAGTGGTGGCACGTTTATCTCTGGTTTTAATACTCGCTTTAACACGTACGACCGCCTCTTGGTTGATAACCCACCACCGTTGGCCCCCAATACCTCAGAAGACTACAAATTTGTCGAATGGAGAGAAGTCGACTAATGTCGACTTCTCTCCGGTCCGAGCGCTAGCGAGGAACGCCGATCTGAGG
>CAZZPW010000005.1:0-8491 GCA_964655825.1 uncultured Candidatus Saccharibacteria bacterium | reverse complement strand
CCACTAATCTTCATCGTTCACCACACTGACTAATGTCGACTTCTCTCCGGTCCGAGCGCTAGCGAGGAACGCCGATCTGAGGCTTGATGCCGAAGCAGGCGTAGGAGGGTCGCAGGTACGACATCACCAGCCTGAGCCACTAATCTTCATCGTTCACCACACTGACTAATGTCGACTTCTCTCCGGTCCGAAATGTAGGGTGATGACTACTACATGCTAAAATATGTTCATGAAAAAACATACCCCGCTCGTCATCGGGAACTGGAAGATGAATCCATCCACTCTCGATCGCGCCAAGAAACTGTATATCGACATTCGCACGCGACTCAAGCATCGACCCGACCACGTTATTACCGTGATTGCGCCACCGTTTCCTTTTATCTCTGAAATCGAACGGCTCAGTCCGAGTCGCCGCATTGAAATTGCCGCGCAAGATGTTTTCTTTGAATCAATTGGCGCACACACGGGCGAGGTCTCCGTACCAATGCTGAAGAGTGTTGGTGTGAGTATGGTCATTGTGGGTCACTCTGAGCGGCGTGCTCGCGGTGAGTCCGACGAAGAAATCTATCGTGACGTGCAGGCGGTACTCAACGCGAAGGTCACCGCCATCATTTGTGTTGGTGAGCAAGAGCGCGACGACCAGGGCAACTTTTATAGTGTGGTGGAGGCACAGCTACGCGCGGCTCTCCGTGACGTAGAGGCAAACGAACTTAAGCGTGTCATTATCGCCTACGAACCGGTGTGGGCAATTGGCACTGGAGCGACCGCTACTCCCGAGGACGCGCACGAGATGAAGTTGTTCATTCATAAATTTCTGTGTGGTCGTTTTGACCGCAAAGCAGCAGCGGGCGTTCGTATACTGTATGGGGGCTCCGTTAAGAAGAAGAATGCCACGCAGCTCTTAGAGGTTGGCCACGTTGACGGATTTCTGATTGGTGGCGCCAGTCTCAAAGCTGTTGAGTTCGTCGACATTATTCACCAAGCCGAACAGTACGCTACGTCTCATGCTTCCTAGGCTCACAGATATTACTGACCTGCGTGGTCGCCACGTTCTGCTGCGCGCTTCGCTTAATGTGCCAGTACAGTTCGGTACTGTGCGCAACGAATTTCGCATCGTACGAGCGTTGCCAACGTTGCGGTACTTGCACGCTCACGGTGCTCGCACAATTGTAGTGGCGCACATCGGTCGGAAACCAGAAGACAGTCTTGAGCCAGTTGCACAGGCACTTTCCGAGCATATTCCGGTTTCATTTGTACCGGCCATCGAGGGTGCCGAAGTGGATGAGGCCCGCGCTGCCATGGAAGATGGCGATACAATCCTACTGGAGAATATTCGCCAACACCCCCGCGAAAAGGACGATGACGGCAGCGTAGCGGCGGCCTTAGCACACTTGGCCGACTATTATGTGAACGATGCCTTCGCTGCCAGTCACCGGCCCCACGCCAGTTTGGTCGGTGTCCCACGCCATTTACCAAGTTGCTTTGGTATTAATTTTATGCACGAGTATGAGGAGCTCACAAAAGCCATCACCCCGACCGCCCCGTCACTCTTTGTACTGGGTGGTGCAAAGTTCGAGACGAAGCTGCCGCTGGTTGAACGTCACCTCGACCACTATAGTCAAATCTTTATCGGTGGAGCCCTCGCGAACGACTTTTTTAAAGCTCGGGGACATGAGGTAGGAACGTCATTGGTGTCAGATATTAGCCTGGCTGACTCACCGTTGATCACGGACGAACGTATTCTCACCCCCGTCGATGTCGTCGTCGACGGACCTGACGGTCGTCGCACCTGTCTACCAACTGAAGTGCAGCCGAGCGAGTCTATTCTCGACGCGGGACCGGAGACGATTGCCATGCTTGGTCCACATGTGCGTCGTGCTGAGACCATTTTATGGAACGGGCCGCTCGGGAATTACGAAGCTGGCTATGGGCAACAGACTGAGGCACTAGCGCATATGATTGCCGCCGCTCGAGGCTATGCGATTATCGGTGGTGGTGATACTATCGCCGCTGTTGAAAAGCTCCAGTTGCAGGAGCGGATTGGTTTTATGTCGACGGCTGGTGGCGCTATGCTTACCTTTTTGGAAACCGGTACCCTGCCAGCGATCGAGGCAGTAACCAACAAACCATAGGCACCACTAGCCGAGCTGCGTTTTGAGTGTTTGCGCGAGTGTTGCCAGTTCAGCCTGATTAGCTTCAGTTTGTTGCTGCATTATTGCTCCGAGAGGAGTTTCTTCACGCATCGGATACAGCTTAATGTGCGTATGGGGTACTTCAAAGCCCTCTACCACGAGACAGGTGCGTACCGTATCGAGTTCGGTATCGAGTACCGTACTAATACGTTTAGCGACTAAAAATAAATGCTGGTACACGTCCTCTGGCAGGGCGAACACGTACGGCTCTGGTTGTTTTGGAATCACTAAACTTTGGCCGCGAACAGCGGGAAAGGCGTCAAGAATCGCTACGCACGTATCGTCTTCGTAGATGAAGTGTCCGGGTATATCGCCGTTGATTATTTTGGTAAAAATGGTCTCTGACATAACTATATCGGTTACCGTAATTTCTGTATGGTAGCATACTGCCAATGACTACCTATCGCCTGGCTGATCCGGTACCAGAGTCGGTGCTCGCGACGTTACAGCAGTATCCACCACTTATTAAACAAGTACTCTACAACCGGGGTATTGCAACGCAGGAGGCTGCCACTGCGTGGCTAACTCCCGATTACGAGCCAGCGCTCCACGACCCATACCTGCTCAACGATATGGACGGAGCGGTTGCCCGTATCCTCAAAGCGATTCGTGATAACGAGGCAATTGTTATTTATAGCGATTACGATTGTGACGGTATTCCTGGTGCAGTCGTCCTCCACGACTATTTTGCCGAGATTGGCTTTCAAAACTTCTCGACCTACATCCCGCATCGTCACTACGAAGGGTTTGGGTTTAACGAGGTGGCCGCTCAAAAACTAGCAGCCGAGGGCGCCCAACTCATTATTACTATCGACTGTGGTAGTAGCGATGTGGCAGCCGTAGCAGCCGCGAATGCGGCTGGGGTCGACGTTATCATTACCGACCATCACCAGACGTCACAGACGCTTCCCGCAGCAGTTGCGATTGTAAATCCTGCAATCTCCCCCGACTACCCGTTTCCGCATCTGTGTGGGGCAGGGGTAATCTTTAAGGTAGTGCAAGCATTAATTGCCACCGAGGGAGCGCCCCCCGTGGTGCCTGGCCGAGAAAAGTGGTGGCTCGATATGGTGGGCATTGCAACCATTGCTGACATGGTTTCGCTTACCGGTGAGAATCGCACCCTCGCGCACTATGGTTTGCACGTGCTGCGTAAATCGCGTCGCCCGGGGCTCACCGCATTACTCAAACAACAGCGAGCGAGCCAAGCTCACCTCACGGCCGATGACATTGGCTTTACCATTGGTCCCCGTATTAATGCCGCTTCGCGTATGGGCGAACCGCAGCGGGCGTTCAAACTGCTGACTGCACAAACAGAGGCCGAAGCACTCGACCATTTGACGTACCTAGAGCAACTCAATAACGAACGCAAGGGGGCGGTGGCAGCCATGACCCGGGCCGCCCATCAAAAATTAGCCGCCCTTGATTCGGTACCGGCAGTTATTGTACTCGGTGACCCCGAGTGGCGCCCGAGTCTGGTTGGATTGGTGGCAAATAAGTTAGCCGAAGAGCACAGCGTCCCAGCCTTTGTCTGGGGGCGTGACGGTAACGGTGTGATTAAAGGGTCCTGCCGTAGTAACGGTATCGTGAGTCTGGTCCGATTGATGGCAGTGGCCGCTGAGCATTTTCTTGAGTATGGCGGCCACCACGCTTCGGGTGGTTTTGCGGTTCATGATTCGCACATTCACACGCTACCGACCACCCTCGCCGAAGCCTACGCTATTCATGGCACGCAGGTCGCGGTGGATGAGCCTGTGCTCATCGATGCGACGATTACTGCCGCTGACCTCAACCGCCAAACAATTGAGCAAACACTTGCACTTGGACCATTCGGAGTAGGAAATCCTAAACCACTCTGGCAAATCACCGATGTGTCATTACAGGCAGTCGATATTTTTGGCAAGGGGCGAGAGCACACCAAGCTTAGTGTACCAACGCTGCGCGGCACGATGGAAGCCATTGCTTTCTTTCGGTTACCCGAGCAATTTTCTGCTGTTCCTACCCCTGACGCTCCTGTCTCACTGTTGGTCCATCCCGAGCAAAGTTATTTTATGGGCCGTCTACAAACCCGCCTGCGCTTGGTTGACGTGCTACCCAAAGCAATTTCGTAGCCACTGTCTATACCAAAATACTACGGTTAATCGCAGAACCATGATTGCGGTGGTTGGGTGTGGTAGGATGGTGCGTATGTCTGACTACACCATGTTTACCGACGGAGGTTCGCGGGGTAACCCAGGGCCAGCTGCAATTGGAGTATACGTTGTCGACGCTACTGGTGCGGTCGTCCTAGAACACGCCGAGCGCATTGGTAACAGCACCAACAACATTGCTGAGTATTGCGCGGTGGCGACAGGCCTTGAACTGTTAAAGCAGAAGGTGGGGAAGGGGGTTAAAGAAAAAACGGTCGAGCTTAAGCTCGACTCCGAGCTCGTCAAAAAGCAACTCAACGGTGAGTACCAAATCAAAGATGCCGGCTTAGTTCCATACTTTATAGAGATACATAATCTGCGCGTCTCTGCCTTTCCTAACCTCACCTTGACCCACGTTCCGCGCGCGCAAAACAAAGAGGCCGACCGCCTGGTGAATGAAGCCCTTGATGCTGCGTAATTTGTCTGTTACTCTCTGCAATTAGAGCTTGGCAATGACGCTGGGCTGGTAGACCTTTAGGGAGAAAATGAATGAGGGATGACGTGTGGCGAGAATCTGAACCGCTGGAACCGCTCGATGTACCTGAATCTTCTGATGAGCGTCGTCGCATGATGCGGCAGCACCGCATCGTTGTGGGTGTCGAAGCTCCGCGTAATGCGGTCGTGCAGGCCGCCAAGGATTCCGATCTGGCGCGGGCATTGGCCGCCGAATCTACACTCCCGGGTTGTCGTCGCAATCTGGGTGAATGATGCGGGTGCGAGGTTACTATCATCCGCACACCGTTCGGCGGTGCGCTAGTCGTTTTTGGATGCGCCGCTTTCGCCAACACTTCACGCGCTGCCACTGAGCAGTTTCTCACCCCGGGCAAATGCGCCCGGGGCTTTCTTTACTACCATTACCAGCTTGCAATTCTAAAGGTATAATCGTATGGTACGAAGAGGAGGGACATTCGTTCACAATCGGCAGTTCTTCCGTCAACGCAATTACAATCAGGAGGGTCGACTATGGAACAGTCGCTCATGTATGTCCTCGCCACCATGTTTCTCTTTATGGTGCCGGGGATGAAACTCTTCGAGTTCCGTCGCCGTCCCCGCCTCAGCGTTTTGAATGCTTAAGCTCTAGAGTCCCCCGAGGGATACAAGAAGGCTCGGAGCTGCTAACGCAGAGCAAAAAAGTCCCCGGTGTAGGCTGTTGTTACAGCTCGCACCGGGGCATTCTGATTTTTGGTACAGTATTTTAATGCAGCGCTACGGACTCTACGTGGTCGTACTGGCTTTTGCGAGCGGGGTAGTACTCCGTTCGCTGTTTACATTTGAGCTACCGGTAGTGGTATGGGTGCTATTGCTCGCGGTGGTGGTGCTGATGCTCGGTGGGCGACAGCGCACCGAGCATTCGTATCACATTCGCTGCCTAGCGCTGGGGTTAGTCTGCGTAGCCTTGGGTATGTTGCGAATGGAGGTCGCGACCTGGAGCGCGGTCAGTGCCGCACTGGAACCGCAGGTTGGTCAGACGGTGGAGGTGACGGGAGTGGTGGTACGAGAGCCCGACGTGCGTGAGCGGAGCCAACATCTCTACCTGCGGGTACCAGACGAACCACAGTTACTCCTAGTGCTGACCGATCGGTACCGAGACATCGCCTATGGCGACCAACTCCGGATGGCGGGGCAGCTTAGTCAGCCGGAAGCCTTTACTACCGAGCTTGGGCGCACCTTCGACTACCCAGGTTTCTTGCAGGCTCGCGAAGTGAGTTACCTGGTGCGCTACCCTGAGGAGCTGTCCGTGGTGGGGGTAGGGCAAGGTAACCCATTAATTGCGGGCCTGCTCACATTTAAAGAGCAGTTCCAGGTGGCCTTGCGTAGTGTAGTGCCAGCTCCGAGTGTGCAGCTGGCCGAGGGTATCTTGTTGGGTGAGAAGCAAGGGTTAGGAGAAACGTGGGAAGAACTCTTTCGGCGGACGGGAGTCATTCACATCGTGGTACTCTCGGGATTTAACGTCATGCTGGTCGTAGGGTTTATGCTCTTCACGTTGAGTTACGTAACGGGTGTACGGGGTAAGGTGATTGGCGGCCTGATCGGGATTACCACGTTTGTCCTCTTGGTTGGGCTCTCACCCTCAGTGACGCGGGCAGGTATTATGGCCGGGTTAGTACTACTCGCGTTGCTCTTAGGACGGAGCTACGCCATTGTGAGAGCACTCTTGTTGGCTGGTGCGATTATGGTGCTTGTCAATCCGTACGTATTACTTTACGACCCGGGCTTCCAGCTCTCGTTTATGGCGACACTCGGGTTGATTGTGGTAGCGCCGTACTTTGAAGAGCGCCTCACACTGGCCCCGCAGACCCTCAATGTTCGTTCGTATATTGTGGCCACCATCGCGACACAAATCGCCGTGCTGCCGCTCCTCCTCTACCACATTGGGGAAGTGTCGCTCGTGGCGGTACTCGCCAATGTGTTAGTCTTGCCAGCTGTCGCTACTGCAATGGCGCTCGCGTTTGCCACGGGGCTGGTGGCGCTCATACATACCAGTCTCGCGCTTCCCCTCGCCTGGCTCACCGATGTAGTCTTGCGCTACATGCTCGCTGTTGTGGCGTGGCTAGGGGAGTGGCCACTGGCGGCTGTACCAGTACCGTACTTTCCCATTTGGGCGCTAGTACTTTGTTACGCCTTGGTAGGGTACTGGTGGTACCGACGCACACACCCCACCGACCACCTGCCACCAGAACCAAAAACCGCAGCCGCAGAAACAACGGTCGATGTGTCGGGATGGACAATTGACGAGCTGGTCGATAGTGAAACCGGTGCGACCCGTAGGGTCGCACCGGTTTCCCGTTCCGTGTTTAATCCTTAGTCGAGCCGGGCTGCTACTACTTCCCATAAATGAAGCAACAAGTGAGAAAGCCTGGGAGGCTTTCGCAAGAGGTTGCCAGCTACGCAGTAGCGACAACCTGAACAGTTCCTGTAAGGAATTGCGACTATGCTGAATTTACTTCTGAATTTGCTCATAACCTAGAGCAAATTCCTGGAAGCACCAGGACTATTTAATCTAACCGCGCCGCTACTACCTCCCAGTTCAGATTCCTAAAGAACGCATCGACGTAATCGCCCTTAGCGCTTGGGGCGTAATCCATCATGTAGGAGTGTTCCCACATATCGAGGGCGAGGACAATGTCAACATCGGCTAATTGGCCAAGGTGTTGCTCATCAATCCAGGCCAGTACGAGGCAGTTTTGGGCGTGGTCGTGGTAGCACATTACCCAGCCGACGCCACGGGTCTTCGCCAGAGTACGTAGTCGTTCAATCAGTGCCTCGTGGCTGCCAAACTGAGCGTTTACCATCTCCTTAAAGCGTCCGTCGGGGCACTCCTTAGCCCCACCCTCAAATTGGGTGAAGTAGTACTCGTGGTTTTTCATCCCGCCAAATTCAAAACCGAGCCGCCGTTGCATTTCAGCTTGGGCGTACTCATCGTTCACATTCTTGAGCTCGCTCTGAATTTTATTTACGTGCTTAACGTACCCAGCGTAGAGGCCAAGGTGTGATTCAATGGTTTGATGTGAGATACCGTCCAATTCAGGAATGGCAAAGGTTTTGGGTTCGTACATATAAATAGGTTACGGCTTATAGAGTGGGCTTCATAGTATCATACGTATATGCAACGACGCGTGTTTCAGGCTCGATTGTTTGTGGTGGTGCTCGTAGCACTATACGCCGGTGCGGTCTGGGTCGTGCCCGAGCTTTCGTTTACACAAGCCAAGACGGAGCCAACACTATACGTACACTTCCTCGATGTGGGGCAGGGTGATGCAATTCTCATTGAAACGCCAGCTGGAGACCAAGTCCTCATCGACGGTGGACCCGATGCAGCGGTGTTGCAGCACCTGGCCGCGCATATGCCATTTATCGATCGCACTATTGAGGTTGTGGTTGGTACCCACCCCGACCTCGACCACGTTGGTGGTCTGAGTGATGTCCTGGCGCAGTATCGGGTACCGACTATTCTTACTACCGAGGCTGCGGGGGCAAGCGCCGAGTCGGCCGCCTGGGTCACTGCGGTAGCTGCTGAAGAGGCGCAGGTATACGACGTCCGCGGCGGGGAGGTGTATCAATTAGGTGCGTCGACGACGCTTACCATTCTGTCCCCCAACTACGACCCGGCTA
>CAZZPW010000004.1:38462-40777 GCA_964655825.1 uncultured Candidatus Saccharibacteria bacterium | reverse complement strand
CGACCGGTCTCAAGGGTGTCGAGGATTTCTTTACGATCGCGACGTACGAACTCAAGGAAGGTTTTCTCGATCTCGCGCGTTTTTTCGACTGGCGCACCACTAAAGATACCGTTGTTCGCCGCGTAGATAGATACCACCTGCTCGTAGAATGGCATTGGGTTGTTCTGCGGCTGCTTGAGTAGCTCGACATACTGGCGACCACTGACGATGCGCGCTTTCGTCTCATCGTCGAGGTCGGAGGCGAACTGCATAAAGGCCTCCAGCTCACGGAACTGTGCCAGCTCAAGGCGGATCTTACCCGACACCTTCTTCATAGCTTTCGTTTGCGCTGAACTACCTACGCGCGAGACTGAGATACCGACGTTAAGCGCGGGGCGGATACCCTTGTTGAAGAGGTCGGTCTCGAGGAAGATCTGGCCGTCGGTAATCGAGATGACGTTAGTCGGAATATACGCCGATACGTCGCCCTCTTGGGTTTCGATAATTGGCAGGGCGGTAATTGAACCACCGCCCAGCTCGGCTGAGAGCTTGGCTGAGCGCTCGAGTAACCGAGAGTGGAGGTAAAAGATATCACCCGGGTAAGCCTCGCGCCCTGGTGGACGGCGCAGCAAGAGCGACATCTGACGATACGCGTTAGCATGCTTCGAGAGGTCGTCGAGCACGACGAGCACATCGCGACCTTGCTCCATAAAATACTCACCGACGGCCATACCGGCAAATGGCGCCAAAAAGAGCATTGGTGATGGCTCTGATGCCGATGTAGCAATAATGGTGGTGTACTCCATGGCACCGGCTTCCTCGAGCTTGGCCATTAAGCTCGCTGTCTTCGAGCGTTTTTGGCCGACGGCAACGTAGATACAGATTGGACGCTTGTCTTTAGGTTCGTACTTTTGGTTGATGATGGTGTCGATCGCGATGGTGGTTTTACCAGTCTGGCGGTCGCCAATGATTAGCTCACGTTGCCCGCGACCGATTGGAATCATCGAGTCGATGGCTTTGATACCGGTGTGAATTGGCTCATTTACGCCCGAGCGATCCATCACGCCGTAGGCAACCCGCTCAATTGGCATGTCTTTGTCTCCCTTGATGGCCGGCTTACCATCAATCGCCTCACCAAGTGGGTTGATGACGCGACTAACAATATCCTCGCCCACCGGGATTGAGAGGAGTTTTTCGGTACGCGCTACGCGCATCCCCTCTTTTACTACCGTGGCATCACCAAGTATTACTACCTTGACCGCATCTTCCTCCAAGTTGAGGATGAGTCCGTAGAGCGTATCGTCGCGCTCGAGTGCTTCAGCCAGCGTTTGGCCATCGTCAGCCAGAAAGACGACCATTTCCATCATTTGTGCATTCTGGAGGCCATCGAGCTCAGCGATACCGTCACCGACGCTAGTGACGACGCCGATGTCGCTCGCCACCGCGGTGGTCTCGAGGTTCTCTATCTCTTGTTTTATTCGTTCTACAATGTTGGTACTCATACTGAATACGGTGATTAATACTGTTTAGGTAGTGTGATTAGTAATACTCCGGTAGAGGGTTAGTAAGTGCTGTTTATGGCTAGCATCGACGCGTGTACCGTCGACTTCGACTTGGTACCCGCCGATAAGAGTTTCGTCAAACGTAACGACTGGTTCGGAAGTTGCGGTAAGCGACGTGAGAGTGTCTGCGATTACGTTTTTTAGCTGCTGGTAGGCTTGGTTGTTTGGTACGCGCACGACGGTTCGAACAGACCGTGACGCCTCACGCTCGCGCACGACCGCGCGAAGCACGGCGGGCAGCAAGTCTTCGTGCCCCCGAGAGGCCATGACTCGCTTGAGCGCAGTCAGTACCGCGTCCGGCTCCATGCCGGTGTCAAGATAGTGTTGAATAGCGGTAACGTACGCAGCCTGCATAATTTAGGATTGAGTGGTTTGTTTTTCGCGAAGGATTTTCTCAGCCGCTAAGACGGCCAACTTGGCCATCTCGGCTTCGCTTTCGCGCTCGAGTTGCGCTTTACGCGCGACCCCAGCTGCCTCGGCGTCTTCGAGCAACTTGGTAACTTTGGCGTTAGCGGCAGCCACGATAGTCTCGGACTGCTCGTTCGCGGCAATTTTAGCGCGATCTGCGACGTCACTGGCTTCGTGGTGCGCCGCCTTTAAGATATCGCGCTTTTCGGTTTCGGCGTCAGCCTTGGCAGCTGCAGCCGCTTCGGCGTCTTTGATGCCTTGGGTAATCTTGGCTTCTCGTTCTTCGAGCAGATTAAGAATTGGCCGGTAGAGGAAGTACGATAGCAAGGCTAAAAGCAGTCCAAAGTTAATAATCTGGACGACAAT
>CAZZPW010000004.1:20535-38362 GCA_964655825.1 uncultured Candidatus Saccharibacteria bacterium | reverse complement strand
GGAAGTACGATAGCAAGGCTAAAAGCAGTCCAAAGTTAATAATCTGGACGACAATAAGACGAGTATCGATGCCAAAGGCTTGAATAAGTTGTTCCATAGTTTCAGTGTGTTACTGAGTGGATAGTTTTGTGTCAGATGCCCAAGATACGAGGCGCACAAGAAGATTTTTATGAGCCGTACTTTGGTACGGTGAGTGAAAATCTATCGATGTGCAACAACGTAGATTGGGTATATTGACGCAATAACTACGCGAACTTGATGATGAACGCGACAACCAGCGCAAAGATAGCCAGCGCCTCAACGAACACGATACCAAGGATCATCGTGCTTTGAATCTTGCTGGACGCTTCTGGGTTGCGACCAATTGCTTCCATTGCACGGGCTACAAGCATACCGATACCAATAGCGGGACCAAGTACACCAAGTGCAGCTGCAATAGCGGTCGCGAAGTTCTTCATTGACTCAGCTTCAAGTTGGGAAACCTGTAGCGCCAACTCTAATTGTTCAGGAGACATATTAATCGTTTATTGAGATAAAGTTACTAAGTATTTCATGAGTCGACATGCCAATGCAGACTCATGCATACCTACTAACCGTTAGTGGGGCTCAGCCACTGCCAGCTTGATAAAGACGAGGGTCAAGAACGCAAACACAGCTGCTTGAATAAACCCGACAAACACCTCGAACGCAAGTACCGGAACCGGTACAAATAGCGGTGCAAAAAATATTGCTACTGTAATCAGGACTTTTCCAGCGAAGATATTACCAAACAAACGAAACGCAAATGAGATGATGCGCCCAATTTCGCTCACCAATTCAATTAGCCCGATTACAAACGCTAAGGGAGAACTAAAATTAATAAATTTACTTCCGTACTTGGCCACTCCAAGCGTTACAATACCAGCCAATTGGATCAAGAACACCGCAATAAAGGCGAAGGCGAGCGTAATGTTTAGATCGGCCGCCGGCGGGTAAAAGAACGGAATGAGACTACCGTCACGATAGTAGCCGATAGAGGTTACACCAGGCAACAGACCTAGCCAGTTCATAGTGATCAAAAAGAGAAAGATCGTCATCAGTACCGGAAAGTACGTTTTGGCCAATTCTTTACTCTCTAACGTATCGGCGACGTACTGATACCCGCCACCGACGACAACTTCTGCAATTGACTGAGTTTTACCTGGTATCGGCTGGATTCTACGTTGGATCAATACTGCGCCAACAACCAAAAGCACTATTGCCAGCCAACTGGTCAATAGGGTGGCGGTGATGGGCATACTACCAATCTCTCCCACCACATACGGTGAAAGTTTGACGGAGATACCCTCTGCAGCGTGTGCGGTTGCAACCAATCCCATAGAGGCGCCGGTATGGTACCACAGCTTTACATAAAGAACAGTGGATACTGAGTACTTTTTATTGTGTACCTTTTGGAGGACTGTCGTGGTTATATTGAGTATGAGCTATCGACATTGCATCTTTGACATGGACAAGACGGTCACCCCGGCGCGGAGTCCGATTGCACCAGAGATGCGCACGTTACTGCGTGATATTCCTGCCACCATTACCATTGTTTCGGGCGGCACTGCTGAACGTATCCGGGCCCAGACCGAAGATGTGGCGGCGTACATCCTGGGCGCATGTGGTAACGAGGCATTTGACCACACGGGAGGCACCTTATGGCAAAACGAGCCGCTGACAGAAACAGAAAAAGCCGCTATTCATGAGCACATTGCGTCACTTATTACCCTCGTTGGTCATGAACTGCGCGACGAATGGACACCGATAGAAGATCGAGGCACTCAAATTACCTTTAGCCCACTTGGTAATACTGCCCCGACTGAGCTGAAACACCGCTACGATCCTGACATGCAAAAACGATTGACGTGGCTAAAGGCTGCACCATTCGTACACCCACGGTTGAGTGTTGTTATTGGTGGCTCAACCAGTCTTGATTACTACCGCACTGGGTACGATAAAGGGGCGCACGTTGCAAAACTTATCGAGCACCATGGTTGGAATCCACGCGAGTGCGTCTACTTTGGCGACGGGTTGTACCCTGGCGGGAATGACGAGAGCGTTATCGGGGTAATCGATACCATTGCTGTAGATTCGCCGGAAGACACTGCGCAGCATTTACAACACCTGTTCTCGGTGACGCCGTAATCTAGCGAACTTTTGCCGGGTTGATGCGGATTAGCTTGTCATCTCCAGCCGTGGCACTACCACGGCCATCTTGATTACTCGTCAGGAGATAGAGTAACCCGTCTGGGCCGGCCGCAATTGTCCGTAAGCGTCCGAAGTCACCCACAAATACCTCGAGCCAGCCTCTGATGTTCGTGTCGTCTAACTGTGCAACGTATACTGTTTCACCCCGTAAACCAGACATAAACAAGCGTCCGTCGAGATACTCGATATCACCTGGAGCCCACGTCACATCAGCAGTTGAGTGACGTACCGGAGCCACGGTATTCATAGCAACTGTATCTCCTTGACTGTCTGGCCAACCATAATTCGCACCCGGACGAATGTAGTTTATCTCGTCAAAACCTGAGCCTCCTACCGACCGACCGTGTTCACTACTCCACAAGTTACCGTCACCATCCCATGCCAACCCTTGCGCATTACGATGTCCATATGAGTACACATACGAATTAAAAGGATTTTCAGGTGCCGGTTCACCTTCGTCTGTGAGTCGAATGATAGTACCTTCAAGACTATCTGGATTCTGCGCCTCTGCTGGACGCAACGCGTCCCCAACGGTTGCGTAGAGGTAGCCATCTGGTCCGAACGCGAGTCGCCCACCGTCGTGGTAACGAGCACCCGGGAGATTGTCGAGAATCACCCGGTCAAACGTAAGGGTGTTGTCCTCTAAAATGTACCGTACAATGCGGTTTAAAAGACCAGCACCGTCATCAGTTGTTTGGAATAGATACAGGTACTGGTTGCGTTCAAAGCGAGGGTGTAACGCAGCTCCGAGGAGGCCACCTTCACCAATATGTTGAATACCAGGAACTTCGAGCGTAACACCTGCATTAAGTAGAACGAGCCGGCCAGGCCGTTCAGTAATCAATATTTCACCGTCTGGTAGAAATAGTATTTCCCACGGAATTGTTAAGTTTTCGGCAATAATCTCGTGTCGTGGGATGTCCGGAGTGGTATTTGCCTCTCTGGTAGACTCAACCAAGGCTGGTTGTTGCAGAGTAGTTTGGTTAGGTTGTTGAAGATACCACCAGGCAACACCGGCTAAAACTATTAGAACCAGCAAAGCGAACAGTGCAATTTTTTTCATATTGAACAGTGTACCAGACTGTGCGGAATGTGATTGACTTAGGGTTGATTGGTGGTAGTATATTGGGCACTCTAGTTACGCCTTGAAAGCATTGTGGGCCAGTAGCTCAGTTGGCTAGAGCGCCTCATTTGCACTGAGGAGGCCGGGGGTTCGAGTCCTCTCTGGTCCACAATGCTTTTAAGTCTTTCAGGGCCGTAAAACAGTCTCCCAGACTGTTTTACCTCAGTTGGCTAGAGCGCCTCATTTGCACTGAGGAGGCCGGGGGTTCGAGTCCTCTCTGGTCCACACAAACAAAACGACCTTCCATTTGGGAGGTCGTTTTGTTTGCTTGTGGCCAGTAGAGGACGAGAAAGATGAGCGATGTGAGGAGCGGCTTTAGCCCGCCGCGACGAAGCAGCGAGTCCGGGCAGGAGACTCTTATGAGCGTAAGCGAATTAGAGTCTGACGCCGAGTCCTCTCTGGTCCACACACAATAAAACCTGCCGTTTGGCAGGTTTTATTGTGTGTGGTCTGCAAATAAGTACAGCGCAACCGGACTGTTTTTACTTCCTTACTCCACGACCCACGGCGTATCGGATGAAACTGAGGTAAACCCGTTAATAGCTAAAGCGCCATTGGCGAGCCACGTCACCTCGAGCTCTGCTGGCTCAAGGGTACCTGTTTGGCCAGCTGCCTCAACTCGGTACACCCGAAAATCATCCATGGCGAATACTCGCGGCTCACACGCACCGTTTGAAGTAACTGTTTCGGCACAGAAGAATACGTATGTACCATCGGTGCGAACTACTGCTTGATGAATATCAAGGTGGGCCTCAGGCATATCGGGTGCAGCTGCAACTGAAGGGCTAATGAGGAGACGTTCATTACCAGCCTGCATCCATAATCCCTCTGTGTCGAGGGCGACACCTGCGTTTACATTATCAGTCGAAGCAACGGGGGCGACGCTCGGGCGTTGCACTGGCTGTGCATTTAGAGCCGTCGCTGACTGCGTAGTCGGTACCACGACTAACGGAGTTGGTGTAGTTGGTAGCCCATAGGCAATAAAAGCAGTGGTGAAGCCGATACAAAAAGTAAGTGCCATGATAGCGGCGCGTTCGTGTTGCATAAAGAAGTACGTTTACAAATTAGTAAGTTCTGAAATTTTTGTTGCTAAATCAATGTCTGCCTTGGTCAGACCCTTAACGTCGTGAGTGCTCAGCTTTACTACAACCTCGCTATAGGTGAAAGTAATATCAGGGTGGTGAGCAGCTAATTCTGCGTGAACCGCAATACGAGCTATAAAGACGAGGCCTGTGATGTAATCTGGCTGGCTAAATGTCGCTTTAATGAAAGTACGCTTAGGGTTTGGTTGCCACTCAGGCAAACGCTTCAGCGCTGCGGTTAGCTGTTTATCGGTAAGAACTCGTTTTGCACGCACACGTATAGTATATCCTCCTTCCTCCAGGTATACTGACTGAAACCGTTAATAACCCAACCTCCATGCAAGTTTTACTCATCCCCGATCTGTACGAACCCGCTACACACTGGGAGGCACTCAAGCAACACCTAGAAAAAGCGTCGTTGTATACGAACATTTATTCATATACACCCCCACGTAATGAAGATATTTCTGATATTGTCGAAGATCTCAAACGCAACCTGGTCGATGAGACAATTCTGGTTGGAAGCGGTATTGGGGGTCGGATTGCAGTCCAAGTCGCTGCCCAACAACCCCACCAGCTAGCGGGCATCTTGCTTTTGAGTACCCCAGCCATGAAAGCGCCTGGTGTACGGTCATTTTTACTACGCGTATTTCTCTTCATCACGACCCCCATCAGAATACTCATCCCTTACTACGCCCGAAAAAAACTAGAGAATCTCTATAAACGACTGTACCCTGGTGATCCAAAAAAAATGCTTTACCGGAAGATAATCGCCGATGAGCAAGACGCATTCTTAACTAAAATAGCCGACCCGTTGTACCTTCTGTGGGGCAGCGATGATTCGCGGGTACCACCAGCTGTTGCCAACGTAATTAGCGAAAAACTTGACTACGCTGACGTTGCGCACGATATGCAGATTGTAGCGGGTGGCGACCATCGCCTGCACCAATTGCAGCCTGACTTAGTCGCTACCGTGATTGTAGCAATGACGACGCACTAGCGCACCACGCGTAACTCAGTGTCAATACATTCATCTGGCTGTATGCCTACCGACTCGAGCATTTGCGTCATGGTGGCTGCTGGGGCAAACGATGACAAGCTGTTGACCTCTAAAAAATTAAATGTGCCGTCCGGTGTCACCACCAGGTCGGTTTTTACAGCACCGCGCAGTTCGAGTATGTGGTATACGTAATCGAGCATTGCAAACAGCTCTGCTTTAGTCTGTTGCGGTAGTGCGGCTGGTACGAGTATCTCAGTAGTCTCCTCACTCGTAAAGAAATCTTCAGTCCAGGTCATGATTGGTGTGTGGTAAAGTGCACTGCCACGCAACCCCGGCACTGACGTAACCGTAACCGGTTGCCCGGGAATATACGCTTCAACGATACACTGCGAGTGTGTAGCAAGCACATCGGTAATAGCATCAACTAGGGCAGTAACAGAGTCGGCCTTCTTGACCGCGGTACGCTGGGTGCTCGCGCTAGGTTTCACTACAAAACTGTTACCAAATGTCTCGGTGAGCCGAACGGCGAGGGTGGCCAAGTCACCTGCGCTTTCTGCACGTACCATTACCCGAGGTGGGGTGGTATAGCCAGCTTGGCGAAGGCGATCGATGGCCAAATGTTTTTGCCAGGTCATATGCGCAGCGTGTGACGGTGCTGCCTGCTGTTTGACGCCAAATCGCTCACAGTACCGCGCTAGCGAGCCGTCTTCTCCAGCTGACCCAAGCGCAGCGTTGTAGACACCATCGATGTGTGCAAACAACTTCTCGGGCGACATAATATACCCGGCATGGAGCCACTCACCATTAGGTGTAATAACGATATCGAGTGGCTGGTACCGCGTGCTTGCTTCGAGCACATCAAGTACTATCGCACCGTGTTCTAGTGAACGACGGTGCATACTCGGGTCGCCGCCACGAAAAACTGCAATCCGCTCTTTAGGCACAAATAGTGACATATACGCTAGTATACCATTACCGCAGCTGCCGTTGACTCCGTTTTTGCCGGTGGTAGGTAATAGCGAATCGGTGCGCCTCAGCATTAGCGAGCAGAATCTGGTTTTCGTACTGTTCTCGCAGCTTTTGACTCGCTACCACTCGGATGGGCTTATGTCGCTCGTCTTTGGTAACAGCTACCACCGGAATTACCAGACCTAACCGACGCAGTACGTGCTCCGCGGCGTTTTTCTGCGCGGCAGCACCGTCAACCACGATAATCTGCGGAAAGGGCCATTCCGGATGATTGAGACGGCGTGTAAGCACCTCCTTGAGCGCAGCCGGGTCGTTGCTACCGGTAAGTGACTGAATTTTAAATTTTCGATATTCACTCTTTTTCGGCTCCTCCCCTTCCACTACGGTCATTACACCCACCATATCACTCCCCCCTAAGTGCGCTATATCGTAGGCCTCTATACGCACCGTCCGGTCGTCGCGATATATCTTACGGTCGTCCTGAATAAGGGCAACGTCTTGAATGTGCTCAAGCGCAAAGATCTTCTTCTTAATTCTAGCGGCTTCTTCGAACGCCTCCTGCTTGGCAGCAGCCATCATATCCTTCTCCAACTCTTTAATCAGCTGACGCTTTTTGCCCTCAAAAAAGAGGCGGAGGTGGCGAATGGTTTTTTGGTAGGCTGCTTTATCACCATGCTCGGGGTAGAGTCCAATTTGACGGTTAAAATCGATGCGGCCTTTGACTACTTTGCTACGCTCAGAACCTAATGGCTTATCGGTATCGTAGTACTTGAAGAGTTTACGCACGATCTTAAGTGCTTCACGAAAGAGTTGGCCGCTGGGAAACGGGCCAAAGTGGTACTTGATTTCTTTTTCGGTAAAGCGCTCGGTCAGGTCCTTGCCGCGTACCACTAACACCCGCGGCCACGCTTCGTTGGTAATAATGAGATGATTGTAACTTTTATCGTCTTTACTCCGTGTGTTGTAGTGCGGCTTATGGGTACGGATAAGGTTGGTTTCAAGAATGAGGGCTTCGAGCGTGCTGTCGGTCTCTGTCACCTCGACTGTCTTAGCCCGCTCGACCATTTGCTCTATAAGCTCTGAGCGTTTTTCTCGCAAGTCTTTGGCAAAGTAACTGCGCACCCGATTGCGCAGGCTCGTGGCTTTACCAATGTAGAGAATCTCTTTTTTGGCACCCAGAAAAAAGTACACCCCGGGGGCGTCAGGAAGCTTTTTAGTCTCTAACTCAGCGCGTATCATAGGTTGTACTATAGCAAATCAAAAGAAAAAGGCCGCCTGCATGGCGGCCTTAGTTTACGCGATGTTGCGTAAAGATGCCTCGCGCAACACCCAATGCGCTGTATCGGCTAACGGTTGGCCACGCAAACAGGCGTAGACCGCCAACACTCGTGCGTCTGCGACACCTGTCAATACTACGCCGTACGGACTCGCAAACGTTTTGAGAGTTTCGAACACGTCTTGCTCTGACGAACGCTCGTGTAAACCCAACGCTTTCAGCGCTTCGATTGGTCTCTCTCGCGCGGCCTGATATCGCTGGCAATTCTCATTCATGAAGCCTACTCCTTTTTGAGAACTTCACACCACGATTGCGGTGCCTTCCTAAGAACTCAGTATACGCTACCCGCGCTTCAATATTTTCTTTAAATAGTGTCCGGTGTGGCTATCTTTCTTCTCGGCTACTTGCTCAGGGGTGCCTTTGGCGACCACCTGACCACCACCAGCGCCGCCCTCCGGGCCGATGTCGATAATATAGTCAGCGCTTTTGATAACATCAAGGTTATGTTCAATCACCATCACGGTGTTGCCCCGGTTAACCAGCTCTTGGAGAATATTTATAAGCAATGCAACATCGTCGTAGTGCAGGCCAATGGTTGGCTCATCGAGTAAATATATAGTTTTCTCTGTATGCTTACGGTAGAGCTCTGAGGCAACTTTTACGCGTTGAGCTTCTCCACCGGAGAGCGTGGTTGCGCTCTGGCCAAGCTCAAGATAGCCCAAACCAACGTCGAGCAAAGACTTCAATCGTTCTTCGATAGCCGGGATATCTTTGTAAAACTCGTGTGCCTCTTCGATTGTTAAGTGAAGAACGTCGTAAATATTTTTACCTTTGTAGCGCACTTCGAGTGTCTCTTTCGTAAAACGCATGCCATCGCAAACGTCGCAGGTAACGTATACCGTCGGCAAAAAGTGCATCTCAACGGCAATCACTCCGTTACCTTGGCACGCCTCACACCGACCACCTTTTACGTTAAAGCTAAAGCGGCCCGGCTTCCAGCCTCGAGCTTTAGCTTCGGTCGTGGTCGCAAACAGGTCGCGAATGTGGGTGAAGGCCCCGGTGTAGGTAGCCGGGTTAGAGCGTGGTGTACGGCCGATTGGCGACTGATCGATAAGAACCGTCCGGCCAAGATACTCGGTACCGGTAAAATCACTGACGTTATAGGTCTTGGCGGTACGATGGCGCTTTTCGAGTTTCGCTAGTAAGTTTTTATGCAAAATTTCGTACATAAAGGTTGACTTACCAGAGCCCGATACGCCAGTGACGGTAATCAGTCGACCTAGTGGAATGTCAAGATTGAGGTTTTTGATATTAAACGCCTTTCCGCCTTTAATTTTCAGACTCCCCTTTTCGCTTGAGCGACGGTCCGGTACGGCAATCTGTTTCTCTCCGCGCAGGTAGGCTAACGTTGCCGAACCGTTTGTGTTCTTCGCCGCCGACAAGAGTGGTTGGAGGTAATCGGCAACCACTACCTCACCCCCACGTACACCCGCTCCAGGGCCGATGTCGACCAAGTAGTCGGCTGCCAAAATAGTGTCTTCATCGTGCTCAACTACCACGATAGTATTTCCTAGGTCGCGCAGGTCGGTCAGGGTACTAATGAGACGATCATTATCGCGTTGGTGCAGGCCTATCGTTGGCTCATCGAGCACGTACAAAGCCCCCACCAGGCCGGAACCAAGTTGTGAGGCGAGACGAATCCGCTGAGCTTCACCACCCGAGAGTGTATTCGCTCGACGATCGAGAGTGAGATACTCGATTCCGACGTCTTGCATAAACTTTAAACGATCGATAATTTCACGGAGCGCTGGCCAGGCAATGTCGTACTGTTTCTTGCTCAAAGCCAAACTGTCAATAAATGCTGAGGCTTCTTTTACCGTTAGTTGCGTAAAATCGACAATATTTTTACCCAACGTTTTACCTGAGCCGCCGAGGTAGACACGAAGCGCCTCGGGCCGGAGACGCGCGCCATTACAACGCGGACACGTATCGCTATTAAAAATACCAACCACACCCAGCCCGTTACACTCTGGGCACGCACCGTACGGTGAATTAAATGAGAAAAGGCGTGGTTCCACCTCCGGAAACGACGAGCCGTCGACCGGGCACGTAAACTTAGCTGAAAGTGTACGCGTCTCACCACCGGGAGACTCAACTTTAACGAGACCATTCGCTTCATGTAGAGCAATCTCAATTGCCTCTGAAAGACGCTCCTGGGAACCCTTCGGGTCATCGGCAAATTCGCTCACATAAATCTCATCAATTAACAAATCGATGTCGTGTCGCTTGGTTTTGGTAAGTTCAATCTTTTCTCGCAGTTGCTTCACCTGACCGTCAATTTTCACGGTTTCGAAGCCTTTCCCTAAGAGGTCATAGAGCAGTTGGTAATACTCACCTTTACGCCCAACTACGATAGGGGCAAAAATCGATACACGACCTTTACGGAGCTCGATACCGAGTACTTTTTCTGATTGCTGTTTGGTCGCTGCCTTAACCTCTTTATCCTCAATAGACTTCAAAATAATCCCAACAATTTCGTCTTGCGAGAGCTTTTCTATCGGTACATCGACATCAAGACAGTACGGCTGTCCAACTCGCGCATAGAGGATACGGAGGTAATCATAAATTTCGGTAATCGTCGCGACGGTCGAGCGGGGGTTACGGCTAGCTGATTTCTGGTCGATTGAAATCGCGGGAGAGAGTCCAGAAATCTCATCAACATCTGGCTTTTGCATTTTGTTTAGAAATTGGCGCGCGTAGGCTGACAGCGATTCGACATACCGACGTTGTCCTTCGGCAAAGATGGTGTCAAACGCCAAGCTCGATTTGCCCGAACCTGACGGCCCCGAAACCACCACCAGCTTGTTGCGAGGCATATCGACATCCACGTTTTTCAGGTTGTGTGTGCGGGCACCACGAACACTAATCTTTTCGTCGTTTGGATCTTCCCACGTGGTTTTGGTTATTTTTTTTGCCATCCGGTTTGTTATTTAGTTTCTACGTGTACCGTTTGGTATGAATGTATCGCTACTACATCGAACACCTGCGTACCCTACGTACAAAGGGCTGCGGATGAAGCCGCAGCACCGATATAGCGTAGTATACCGATGTTACGCAGCTTGGTCTAGCTGCCTTTCATATTGCTCACGACGTCGTAGTTGGTGGAGGTGATGACCAATCAATAAGAGTACCGTCCCAAGCGATACAATACCGACCGACACCACTAAGTACCAGACCAGAGCGTCACGCGAGACATCGCTTTCGCTAACGAGACTCGTCTGAGTACGCGTTTCGCTGTCGTTGTGTACGAGTCGGCCTGATATAACACTGAAATCGAGTGGGCCACTTAACAACTCGGGACTGGCTTGCGCATACACCTCGTAATGTGATCCACTTCGAGGAGTAGCTATTTCTAACGACCACCAGCCATTCGCTTGGACGGTTGTGGTTGCTCGCTGCTGTTCGCGCAGCAGTAATAATTCCAGGGGTTGTCGAGGCGAACCTTCACCCACAACAAGTACAGTATCGTCTGACGCTGGGGCCAGCATATGAATGGTGGGTGCAAAGAGAGTCGGCATGGTTGTCGTGGGTGCACTGTCTTGTACCACCGCCGGTAGAGACGTGCGGGTACCTGTCGCAGCTATCTGTGAGCTTGTAGCAGAACTCGTAGCCAGGCCATTCGGTGTAGGTACGGATGGCGATACGCCGGCAGTTACCGGCGTGGGTGTATTTTGAGTAATCGTCACTGAGTCAGTAAACACGATAGTTTGATATCCAGCAGGCGTTTCAGCTAAAGCGCGTAGCGTATACGTACCGGCAGGCACGGTTGATGGGTCGAGACGGTACTCCCAGGTGGCTTCTGTGCGCTGGTTTGCTGCACCCAAGACAAAGGTACTCGTAGCCTGAGTCAGGGTGAGCACAATTTGCTCAGCTGCTGCAATGCTCACGACGACCGATGCCGGTTCAATAATTGGTTGCTCTGACGCAATGGTAACAGCCGGCTGTATCGCTGAGTCGGCGGTGATAACGGACGCAGTTTGTGAGGGAGTCGGCACAGCAGCCAATTGATTAAAAATATTCCACGAAAGGGCTGCGCCAAATATCATCACACCCACACCACCAATTCGTGCTATAGCAACCGCGATCGCATCAGGATTAAACTGATTCGTCGTAGCCAACCCCGCCATACCTAGTGTAATCGAACGACCCAATAAGCGACCCGGTGCTTTCGGACTGTTTGGGATAGTATTTCGATGGCCGCCAAATCGAGCCTCGCGCACTGATTGTGGAGCGGCGTTTTTGGGTCGTTTTACCGTCCGTTTAAGAACCTTTTTGGTAGTCTTTGTGGTAGATGTCTTAGTACTACGTTTACTCACTTTCTTTGCCGCTGGTTTTGGCTTGGACTGGGTAGTAACTTTTTTGCTGGTCTTTTTACTCGTCTTTTTGGCTATTTTTTTAACACTCTTTTTCACTGCCGCTTTAGTAGCAGTTTTTTTGGTCGTTTTTTTACCACGAACAGTCGCGCGTGTAGCGGCACTCATACCACTAGTATATCGTCTGTATGTATCTGAATACGTGAGTTATCTACCCTTTCTTTGGCTTCGCCACCGACGCTTCAAGGTGCTTTATCTCATCACGTATGATAGCGGCCGTCTCAAAATCGAGAATCGCTACAGCTTCTTCCATTTGCCGGCGCTTTTCCTTCAGAACCTTCTTTGGGTTCTTCTTAAAGAGCTCCATGTCGACTTTCAGCAATGTGTCGACGGTCTCATCGTGCTCGGTGCGAAGCTGGTCGGCAATAGATTTAATCTCTTTCTTGATAGTCTGTGGCGTAATACCATGCTCAGTGTTATACGCCAACTGCTTCTCGCGACGACGGCGGGTTTCGCCCACCGCTGCTTCGAGTGAGTTAGTCATTTCGTCGGCATAGAGTACGACGCGGCCATTAACGTTACGGGCGGCGCGGCCAATGGTCTGAATAAGGGCGGTTTCACTCCGTAGGAAGCCCTCTTTGTCAGCATCGAGGATGGCGACCAACTCAACCTCGGGTAAGTCGAGCCCTTCGCGCAGCAAGTTGACTCCCACCAAACAATCAAACTCACCCTTACGGAAGTCGGTCAAAATTTCGATACGCTCGAGGGTATCGACATCGCTGTGGATGTACTTACTCTTGATATCACGCTCATCGAGGAACTCGGCCAAGTCCTCGGCCATTTTCTTGGTGAGGGTGGTGACCAGCACCCGCGCACCGCTGGTAATAACGGCGACAGATTCTTCAATAAAGTCTTTAACCTGCCCAGGGTATTCGCCTTTCTCCACTACTGGCCGAAGGACAATTTCTGGATCAATCAAACCGGTCGGACGGATAATCTGCTCGACTATTGACGCACCTTCCTCTTCGTGCTTCCTGAGCTCATACTTGCCCGGAGTGGCAGTAGTGTAGATGCGCTGGCCGAGTCGTTCGTCAATTTCGTCAAACTTAAGCGGGCGGTTATCAACGGCGCTTGGCAGCCGAAAGCCATGCTCCACAAGAGTATTTTTACGGGAGCGGTCGCCAGCGTACATACCATTAAGCTGCGAAATAGTAACGTGTGACTCGTCGATAATCGTTAGGAAATCGGGCGTACCGTCCTCTTTATGCGGAAAGTACGACAGCAATGTATACGGTGCCTCCCCTGGTTTACGGCGGTCAAAGTGGCGCGAGTAGTTTTCGATACCGTTGCAGTACCCCATTTCGCGAATGAGGGCCATATCGTGCTGTGTCCGCCGCTTGAGGCGCTCAGCTTCGAGTATCTTCCCTTCTTTTTTAAACTGCTTGAGCTGCTCTTCGAGTTCGAGCTTAATGTCGGCCAGGGCTACCTTAATCTCATCCTCGGGAGTGACAAAATGTTTGGCTGGAAACAAAAAGAATACGTCTGGTTCTTCAATAATTTGCCGAGAGATAGCGTCAATCTTGGTGATACTACCAATCGTCGCACCCGAAAAGCCGAGGCGATAAATAACCCGTTCGTTGGTAGGCATGATCTCAATAGTATTACCAACTGCCCGAAACGCACCCGGCGTGAGGTCGGCATTGGTGCGCTCGAAGTAGAGGTCGATGAGCGTCCGGAGCATATCGGTGCGCGTGGTGGTGTACCCACGTTCAATCTTGAGATGCTTCTTCATGTACTGCTCGGGCGAACCCAAGCCATAAATACACGAGACCGACGCCACAATGATGACATCGTCGCGCGTTAGCAGGGCTTGCGTACTGGCGTGACGGAGGCGGTCGATTTCTTCATTAATCTGGGCCTCTTTTTCGATGTAGGTATCGCTGGTGGGTACGTACGCCTCCGGTTGGTAGTAGTCGTAGTAGGAGACAAAGTAGTGCACCGCGTTGTCCGGGAAAAAGTCGCGGTACTCCTGCGCCAACTGCGCGGCCAGCGTTTTGTTATGCGCAATAACAAGTGTCGGTTTTTGAATTTGCTGAATGACATTAGCGGCGGTAAAGGTTTTACCACTACCGGTTACCCCCAACAGCGTTTGGTGTGTCTCCCCGGCTTTGATACCACTAACCAACGACTCAATCGCTTTTGGTTGGTCGCCAGCTGGCGTTTTTTCGGTACTAATTTGAAATTTCACAGTCGTATTATGCACCAATTAGGAGATTACGCACCTGCTTGGTGTAATCAACAATGGTCCAGAGGTTATGAAGGCTGGCCAGGTGCGGGCCGAGCATTTCTTTGGCTTTGAAAAGGTGGGCTAGGTAGGCTTTGGTGTAGACACTACCGATTGGGCTCTCACTAGCATCGAGTACCGAGTAGTCGCGTTGGTATTTGGTGTTTACCAGATTGAGTTTGGTGATAACGGGCAGACCAAACTCGTCTACCTGGCCAGTGTTATGGTAAATCGTACCCGTCCGCGCAATCCGCGTTGGCGCGACACAATCAAACGTGTCGCAGCCATTCATAACGCCCTGCATAATATCACCTGGCTCACCGATACCGAGGAGGTGGCGTGGTTTGTCTTCGGGAAGGATTTCGTTTACCACTCGTAGGGCGTCGCCCAAGTCCTCTTTACTAAAACTGCCACCAATACCGAAGCCGTCGAAGTCCATTGCGGACAATATGCGGGCACTCTCTTGGCGGAGGTCTAGGTGGCGACCGCCTTGCACGACACCGTAGATGCCTTGCTTTTTGAGCGCTTCGTAGTTTTGCTTGTGGGCTAAAATACTGCGCTTGGCCCAGCGGTGGGTGCGGTCCATCGCTTCGATTTGGTACTCCTTCTCTGCCGTCGGACTGGTACACTCATCGAACGCGATGATAATATCGGCCCCAATATTGTGCTGGATATCAATTGAGCGCTCCGGGGTAAAACGGTGCATTGAGCCGTCGATGTGCGAGGTAAACGTTACCCCCTCTTCGTCGATAACACAGAGTTTACCGTGCTGCGTGGCGAGCTCCTTACTGTACACATTGAGTCCAGCATTTTCTTCAGTACTCTCGCCCTTAGCAAACTTGGTTACCCCCTTCCCAAAGGCGGCACCCAGGCTAAATACCTGAAAGCCGCCACTGTCGGTCATGGTGGGCCGCTGCCAGTTCATCATCTGGTTGAGGCCACCCATAGCTTTGACGACCTCATCGCCCGGCTGTAGGAATAAGTGGTAGGTGTTCGCGAGCGCTACTTGGTTGCCGACGTACCGCTCCATATCGTCGGGTTTAATGCTTTTGACGGTACCCTTGGTACCAACTACCACAAAGGCGGGCGTTTCGATGTCGCCGTGAGGGGTGTGAATAACACCAGCCCGACCAAGACCGGTTTTGGCTTTTTGCTGCACTTCAAATGTAACTGGTTTTTCGGTCATAGACATGAATCTCTCTCCTTGAATAAATGGTACCAGATACGAGGCGAGCAAGTATTTCTAAATGAGCCGTATATTGCTATACGGTGATTGCAGAAAATACGCCGTTCAACGAAGTAGCTGGAGCGATTTATTCAATCGAGAGGAGTTCGATGGCGAACACTAGGGTAGAATTCGGCGGAATCGGTCCACCCACGGCACTACCGTAACCAAGCTCGGGTGGTATCACGAGTACTCGCTGTCCCCCCACTTGCATTCCCACCAATCCTTGTTCCCAGCCAGCAATAACTCGCCCCGTGCCGACTTCGAACGTAAATGGTGTGCCCCGAGAGTACGAATTATCAAAGCGGGTGCCGTCAGTTAGCGTGCCGATGTAGTGCACGGTAACCGTGTCCCCTACTGCTACCGCTGGGCCAGTACCGGTGACTACGTCATCAATTACTAAGCGCTCAACAACCCCTGTATCTGCACCGGCAGTTACTAACGCGTCGGCTAAGGCGGCCCGTTGGTTACCCTCTGTACCAACAACAATGCTGGCCGGGCTACTGTCGGCCAGCTCTGCAATAGTCTCTTCCGTCTGCGATACATTTATTAACCACAGCGCGATGGCCATAATACCAACACTTCCGGCAATACCAACAACCTCGTACGTAGTGAGTTTCATACTGTTATCTATTTAGTGGCAGTCATACTAAACAAATTATCAGATGAGGGCAAGGGTACGAAGCCAGTCAGTATAGCCTGCTGAAGTGACTCGTCACTCATATTCGCTAGGTCGACAAGGACGTCATCTCGCTGCTCGTCAACCAACAGTCTTGGTTGGTGTCGGTTCGTACGGCTCGAAATCGGGTATACGTGTACCCCTAGGTCGCCGTCGTGTATCGCTAATCCAGTCAGGATACCGTCTTGCACCTCGTCACTGAAATACTGATCGAAAACGGTATTACCGAGCGAATAGAATACCAGCGTATCGTCGATAAATGTAACTGGCTGCACAACGTGTGGGTGGTGGCCAATAATGACATCAAAGCCAGCGCTAGCTAAGTGTGTCGCGAGGGTACGCTGTGCTGGTGTAATGTCAGTCGTATACTCTTCGCCCCAGTGCACGTAGGCCACGACATAGTCGGCGTGTACCTGCGCTTCTTGGTACCAGGTAGCAACGGCTGCCTGCGTGAGGGAAGTGCCGAGTTGATTGAATCCGACAATGGCTACGGAGGGTTCGGTGTCCGTTACGTGAATAGTGGCTGAAGCGGAGTGGGGATGCCCAAATGGCCGAACACCAGCCTGCTGTAAGGCATACATTGTGTTTTGGTACCCTGCAGCGCCAAAGTCAAAGCTATGGTTATTTGCCAAACTCGCAGCGGTCACGTGGGGGGCGAGTTGCTCTAGCAACTCCTCAGTAACGGAGAATTGCAAACCAAAGTCGGGGGTGGGTTGGTGAATTGTCGGTACTGCAGCCTCAAAGTTTACGATGACTTCTGGATACATCGCGAACAGGGTGTCAAGATTGTTAAATACTCGTCGGGTAGTATCAGCCAACAGCCAACGCTCAACTGCCCGACCTAAAAAAATATCACCGCTAAAGAGTACCAGTGTCTTGTCTTCAACTACCTCAGCAAACCACCCGGCGGTAAAACCTAAACTAGGTAGCGATAGCTGCCGGTATAGTGTCAGTGCAGCCAGCAGTGCACAGCCTATAAGTACGACCAGAAACACCCGATGCATAGCTACCCACGATAAAATGGCCCCATCTGAAGGACCCACATGGCAATGCCCACAAATGTGAGTGAAAGCGCCACCGCGACCGCAAACACCGTCAGAATAGAGCTAGCAGCTACGGTACCACGCTGTTTTTTACGCTCAGACACTTCAGAAAGATCAACTTCAATTCCAAGCAACGCGGAGATAGTCTCAGGCTGTAAGCGTTCGTCCGAATGGAATACTCGATGTAACGTATCGGCATGCATTTCTTGCGTGCTTGGATTACCACGTAGGACAGTCAGGGCCATCTCTACATCTGATGCATGCCACTTTGCTCGCAACAGTACCTCTTTAATTTCTTCATCGGGTGCCGTTCGCGGGACATTGTTGGCCTGTAGGTATTGTTCAATTGCTTCTTTTTGAATCATAACTAAACCGGTTCTTCTGGCACGAGCGCTTCATTCTCAGCGATATGTGTGGCGTACAGCTCGAGTAGCACCAAAAAGAGACTGACTGCCACCGGGCCAACTACAAACCCTATCGGGCCAAATACCGATACGCCTCCCAACACCGACAGGAGTACGACGTACGGGTGAAGATTGTTACC
>CAZZPW010000004.1:0-20435 GCA_964655825.1 uncultured Candidatus Saccharibacteria bacterium | reverse complement strand
ATTAAGACCGCAATGGTTGTCACCAGTGCACCTAACGTCTCATTTTCACGGGGCATGTGTCTCGTAATGCGTTGGTGGAGAGGGTAGCATATTGTCACGATAATTGCCGCGAGTGCTAAGGCAGATACAAAGGGTGCCAGCATGGTCCAGACAATATAGCCCACGACAGCCATAAAGCCGAAGAAGAAGACGTATTCGACGATGCGATTCATTACCATTGCTTTATACTAGCATTAAATTCTTCTATTGCTACAGGGGCGTGCGTATACTAGAAGAATTGATACAAAACATCGAGTCCCAGTAAGGCAAAGAGCCAGTACCCAGCATCGAAAACATACCGGAGACTGTTGGTCACTAACAAGAACCCGAGTCCTATGAGCAGCCAACCGGCAACGTAATTGAACTTCTGGAGTGTCTGGCCAGAACGCGCAAGTGCGCCAGCGACCCGATCAAAGAGCAGTGCGGTCAGAAGAAATGGGATGGTGAGACCGAGTGCAAACAAAGTAAGTAACAAGGTGCCGGTTGCAACGGTAGCGGTACTGCTGGCAAATAGCAAGATGGTGGCGAGTAACGGCCCTATACACGGTGTCCACCCTAATGCAAAGGCAACGCCAAGCCCAAACGCAACAGCGGGTGAACGATGCGTAGGTATCGGCAGGGTTTGCGAACTGGCTGGGCGCCAGCCGAGGCGAGCTGGTACGCCAATTAGTGTCGCGCCGACAGCGATGACAAACACACCACCTAGCTGCGTAAACACCGTCTGATAGGTAGCGAATACGCCCCCAATGAGTCCGGCCAGAATACCGAGTGTGATAAACACAACGCTGAATCCGGCACAGTAGCACAGTGTATAGGTAAGAAGCGTACGGCGTCGTTGCGCGGGTGTACTGGTAGCGGAGGTCGTACCGCTTAGGTAGGCTAAAAATGCAGGAATGAGCGGCAAGGTACAGGGTGCCAAAAACATTAGTACACCGGCCAACACAGCGCTCACCATCAGGGTTAGACTAAGCGGTTCCATACGCTTTACAAGGCTGCTTCGATGGCCGCCCGTATTGAAACATCGTCCATTACTCCGTGCACATGATGCTGGACGGTTCCGTCGGGCGTCAGGATAATGGTTTCGGGCGCAGTATAGCCACCTATACTAGCAAACAGGTGATCGGTCGGATCTGTGACTACAACCACCTCACTTTGTAATAATTCTGGTACCACCGCCTGGATATATTGTTGAGTCCGTGCTGGAGATTCAGCCCGATTCATGGCCACTACCGCTACCCCGCTGCTTGCATACGACTCGCTTAGCGCTATCGCCTGTCTGAGTTCGTTTTCGCATGCAGGACACCACGATGCCCAACTCACAACAACCGTGAGTGCGTGCGCCTCGGGTGCAAACGCATAGGTATCACCATCGAGGGTTTGATAATTACCGGTCGCCACTGTTTGGCCCACTTCATCAAGTGGCTCGGTCGGTGGTCCGGCACGCTGACTGGTGTAGAGCGCGTACCCGCCCATGACGAGCACCACAATCGCGAGTATGGTAAGGGTAATTTTGGTTTCTCGATGCATAGCGGTCTATGATTCAAGCAGAGCCTGCCATTGGGCCAACGGCAACGCACCCCGCACCGGGCGAATGGTGTTGTCGGGCATAATTATCACACTGAAAGGGGTACCGCTGCCCCCAAAGTGCTGCGCTGTAGCTACGTCTGTGGCTACAATTGCTGCCAATTCGTCGTCTACAAAACAGGCTTGTAGCACGTCCGACGAGACACCGGCAGCTTGAGCCGAAGCGGTAAGAAATTCCTGCGTCAGGCGGTTGTGGTTTTCAAAGATAGTGTCCAGGTATTGCCAAAAGGCATCATTCCCCTGTTCCCGTCCGACACATTCTGCCGCTAACGCGGCTGGTTCAGCCATTCGGTGGTTTGGGAGCGGGAGGTGGCGATACTGCCACTGTACACCGCCGTCTGATTCATCAACGAGTTGTTTTAACGTCGGATGGAGCCGGGCACAAAACGGGCACTCTGCATCAGACCACTCAACGATTGTTATTGGGGCACGGGTACTACCGTAGGTATACGCCACCTCTTCGCGTACGGGCGATGGGCTGAGCATGTCGGCAGGTGTCTGGCGGACCATATACGTCGCTACCACTACGAAGCCAATACCCAGCAAGATGGAAATCAATATAAGACTGTACGACCGGGACACCATACTACGCGGGTATCTGCATTTCGTTAGAGCTTGTCTGTACAAGCGTGGTGTAGATGACCATACCAATCACAAGTGCTGAAAACAGTGTCGCAATAAGTACGATAGTTCGTGTATCCATAGATACTATCTTACCATGTAGTATCAGCACCAACATACACCCGTATAGTGGAGGTAGCACTATCAACGGCCGACAGGAGCGCTCCATTTAATTGTTCGCTCAAGGCTACAGCCTCGGCTTGTAGCGAAACCGGGAATACAATGACAGTCCGTGGTCGGGTTTCAGAAGCATCAGCGTCGAGCGTTGTAACTGGAAAGGCGGGTACTAAAGTGGCCGCGAGTCGGCCGGCAGAACCGGCTTCTTTAGAAGTATTAGTAATGACAATAGTATAGGCAGCTTCGTCAACCAACAAGGCGGGTTGCATACCGGGTTGCTGGAAGAAGGCAATTTCTTCTGCATTATACGTGACCGCTTGACTGGCTTCACCAACGGTTGCTCGGTAGCCTGGGTCGTAGTTGTTCCGCGCGACAAGAATAGCGGTTACGATAAGAAACAGCAGCACGATACCGCCGATGAAGGTTACTCGCTTAGCCGTCTGACTCATGAGTCGCCACACGTGTAACGCTGCCGCTGTAGTCTCCTGTGCATACGCTGCACTGCGCTGATACCAGGCTGGACGAGTAGGTTTAATATGCTCCAGCGGTTCATCGTTCGATGATGCGGACAAATTTAAGTCGTGACCGTCGGGCCGGTCTGCGCGATGATGAATTACGGTCGGCTGTCGTAACGAATGCAACGAAGGTACGCCGGCTTGTGCGAGTAACTGCGAGATATACCAGCGACTGACAAAAACGATGAACCCAATAATAGTGAAGATGACGACACCAAGCACTGCCAGTGGTTGGAGTGGTATTACCCAAAAACCGGTTTGGCTGGTGGCAAACTGACGAGCGGAGACACCGTACGCTAACGATACCTCGGCTGCATAGTAGCCAATATCGAGTAACGATGGTTCTTTAGACCACGCAAACTGATACTCCCGGATAGTGCCAGGGAGCGCATTGCCAAAACTTGTGTTGTAATTCACTGGTATCCGTCCTCGCTCTGTCCCCCAGATGTTTCTAATAACGATTTCGCCAACCGGACGAACGTGTACGTTGCCAGTATTCTCAAAGCGTACGGTAAGCTCCGTGCGTGGTTCTGTTTGCCACGAGTCAGTCGCAGTAAAGCTACGAATATCTCCTGCTTCAGTTATATCACCCGCGATCCGTACAAACAGGAGGCTACTGATTACCTGTGAGGTATTAAGACCAACTTGTTGGGCACTCAGCGGTGGTACGGTACTCACCTGTAGCGCGCCGAAGTGACTCCCCGGTGCCGCGTCGGGAGGCGTTTCAATGATAAATGGCACCTGGGCACTTTGTCCGGGCAAGATTGTTATTTCAGTATTCTCGACGGTGAGCCAGTTAACGAGTAACTCCTCGTCGTTGGGCACTTCGCTCTCGGGTACCACACTTCCCTGCCCACGCTCACCCGTCGGAGCAAAGTGCGCTGGTATGGTAGAAACCGTCAGTGGAAAAGTGTTTGTATTGACCACCTTGATGCTACTCCGCCACACCTCTCCCGCTTCCATGTTGAGCTCAACGAGTGTGGGTGCCACTGTAATACTTACACCTGATTGCGCTGTCGCTTCCGACGACCCAGCCAGAAAAAGAGCTGCTGTAACCAGCACCGAAACGAGAAATATACGAAACTCACGGACGTAAATTAATATCATGATCTTCTGGATCGGATTCACCCCGGTAGACGTGTAATGGCAAGGTGGTCGACTGACCGTCGGTCCCTACCCGGGGATGAACGTGCCGCACCAAGTACCTATAGACTAGCATTGATAGCAATAGGATAACACCGAGAATGAGCAATAAAACTTGCCATGGTACATACCAAAATGCATCACTCATCTGAACCAGCGCAACTTGCGGGTCATTGAAATCAACTCGGGCTGATGCGCTGTATCGCCCGGGTAGACGCAGTGCTGGCACGGTTGTTGCAACGGTGACAATTTCGCCTGGCGCAAGCGTCTCAGTGAGTGTAATTGGCACCGCAGCAATTTCTGCACCGCGCTGATTACGCACGACGATGTCTCCAGCTGGCTGCATCGGGCGTGTCCCCGGATTGTAGAGGGTGTACCGGAGGGCGGTTTGTGTGGGGGTCACGATATACTCAGAGATATCGAGTACGGCCGCACCATCGGGCTGTACGTCGGGTTCTGGTATGGTAAAGCGCACGACTACCCCCGGGGCCGTACCACGTATCACCGCCGCTTCTGCGGTCGGCCGATCGATACCTTGACCAAACCCAAGTAGGCCGTGGTAGGTACCAGGCTCAAGCCCCCGCGGGATCGTAAACTGTACCGCTATGTCGGTGCTCTCGCCTGGTTGCAATCGCTGCGCTGCTCGGGTCAGTAATGTCCAATCGATAAATTGACTATCTTTCGTGAGTACAATATCACGAGAAGTGGTACTACCAGCTGCGTCTATGATCAGGTCGTGCACTGACGGAAAAACATTAATTACATAGGTATAGGTGTTAGTAACCGTCACCTGCGCTGGAATGATCTCACCTGGCGAAACAGTTCGCTCAATCGTTCGCGGTGAGACTTGATGGATGGTCTGCGCAAAACCGACCGTCGGCAACAAAAGTGCGAGGGTTAAGAAACAAGTGAAGCATGTGCGCATAACGTGTTGCATAAAATCAGAATTGAGGCGTTACCAAATAGACAATGTCGGTCGTGTAGTCGCCGGGGGCTTGTGTTCCTCCAACCACTAGTCTGTATAGTATATCCTCACTTTCGATTGTCGGCACACTGCTGTACATAATTTCTTCTGGATTGGTTGTTAACGCGGCATAACTATCATCGAGGGCGAATCGTCCTGCCGTGCCTGAGAGCGTGTCGTCACCACTGTGGTAGGCAAAACAACTTGGCAGTCCGCTACAGCCGGTTAGCCAAGTAGCCGGGCTGGCATTCGTACCGGCGGTCGCGCTAATGGTCTCAGCTTGGTCATTCTGCAGTACTTGGCGTGCGTACAATAATACTTGGTACCCACTCACAGCATTCGTGTCGACCTGCAACCGCTGGGCTGCGCGCACATCTTGCTCAGGCACCATATCACCAAACGAAATCGTGGTTGGCGTCGTGCTGGCATTCGTGAGTACACCTTCGGTTGTGGTTCCACTCGGTACACCGGTGACCGTGAAGGTTATGCTACCAGACTCTCCAACCAGCGACGGATAACTCGCCGCTCCGGCCAACGCCACTGCTTCATTATTTACCGCGTCATACACTCGGAAGTACCACACCTGGCCGTAGTACCCCGAGACTTCTTGATACTGGAGCGTAAACTCATACTCGGTGGCCGCTAAAGCCGCGTGCGTATAGCCAGTAAGCACGAGCGCTGATTCGGTGTGTGTTCCGCAGCCTACCCCAACTCCCGCTACACAACTGTCGGTGGCACCGAGTACGGCAGCGGTTATAGTTGCATTATCTACCCCAGCACCATCAGCGTAACACCACACATCGGTCGGGCTACAGCTGCCGCTTGAGACAACATCGGCCACCGTACTGAAGTCAGCGGCGGTAGAATACTGCAACCGGAAGCGGGCGTCTGCCTGAGGCAAACTGTTGGTCTCTTCGAGCAGGACACGTAACTTTAAAATATCGCTTTTAGCCACCTCAACCGGTGCCACGTTCTCTGCCGCTAAAGCCGAACTAGGGGTGAATGCATTTTCGTCGGTATACCACCGCCAATCAGCCTGGACGGGCAGATACCCTTGTGTTCGTAATTGTGGGTAATTAAAGTAGCCGTCAAGTTCGGTCCCGTCAGCAAAGACCGTACGAAAACAGTAGTCAGACCGTTGTGTAGCACCATTATGTTGCAGTACCCAATCATACTCGACGTCCTCGCCCGTTAAGACTGCGTACGGGTTAAGCGTCGATACACTATCCTCAACGTACCGACCGGCGCGATCAGATACCGACAATACTGTTTGCCCGCCAAGCGGCGGATTATTACCAACTGCGGCTCCATCGCTCACACCCCCATTATCAAACCCACGCCACACTGCCCCACTACCTGGAGCGCCAACATCAACCCACGTGCCAATCGCCGAACACGATTCGTTACTGCCCAAAAAACCGTACTGTAGCTTAAGCGTCTCGAGGTCGGCCGGGAGACTTCCATTGCTAATTTGATAGGATAGGCGCAAGCGTAATACATCACCATCGCCGACGGGTGTGTCAGCTGGTGTAATTGCGGTATTCTCGCCAATATCGCCCCCAGCGGGTGGCCACGGGTTGGTCGGTGTCAGATTGTTAGCATTATCGTACCAACGGTAGTAGTTCTGGCGGAGCGCGACGTCGGCTGCTGGCCACTGTACGACGGTGGTACGGTACGATAACGTACCACCCGTATCGCTGCGCCACAGCTCAAACGCGGTCGTGCTCGCGATGGAGAAACTCGCTAAAACCTGAGGGAAGGCATTGGTGAATTGATCAAGCGTCGTAAACGCAAAGATGGATGCATTACTGGTGTCATTCACTCCCCCGCTGTCGAATTGCACTGAGCTCAAAAGCGGCTGACTCCCACCGCTCGTACTGCCACTGGTCTGAAACACGACCATCTCGCCGCTGCCAAGCTGGGTATTTTCTATCACCCACGCGACCGCCGTGTGATTACTAGGAGTAGTAGCGTTACTATCGAGGAAGAACGACACATTACCGATGCTCGAGAGCCACATTTCGACTCCATAATTAGCCTGATCAGTGTAGCTGGTCATTCGTTTCTGTCCCTCCACAAAGGCTTTAGTCACCGCGCTTACCGGAGTAATCGCTGTCATCTCCGCGACACCGGCATTGGTAAACTGGTGTTCGACTCGCTGCACCTTCCAGTTCTGACCAACGTACTCAACTACTGCATACCCAACTGTGACTGGCCAATCAGCGTTATCCCGTGTGATGACTGGCTGGCCGGTGGTACTCGCCCAATCACTCGTCACCAGGCCGTTATCATGCTCGTTACGTCGGTTAGTGGTAAGACCGCTCCCGGTCACGAAGACGACGACGTCGGTATCGTCTACTACCGACACCGCGGTACCGGTCGCCTGAAGCGTGCTAGCTGGTAGCGTAACGGTACCAATATCCCTAACAATCATTTCGTTGTCAGTGCCAGCGGGACCAATAAACTCGATGATTTCCCAGGCTACCCGGGTGTTATTGACGGAATCGACGTCACGATTAATCGTAAAACTACTGGTTAGGTCACTCGTAGAAATATACGCTGTTACATCATCAGGGTTTTGGTTGCCTCCGCTATCGTTACCCGCGCCGGTCATGTGCGCATTCGTAATACGAACAAACGCAGCCGACGTGGCGGCGGGTGCGTCATAATCAACCCCCGCCGTTAACGTGAGTCCTGCACCGCTCACTGTCTCCACGCCACGCTGCACTTTGAAATCTCGGTTTTCTCGGGTACCTGCTTCTGGGTACACACTGTAGTCGGTCAATGGTTGCCCATTTTCAATTAGCCGAAAGCAGTAATTGACATCGAATGGGGTATTGCCTGTGGTTGTGAGTACAAACTCATAATCAACGTAGTTTGTACTCCCGAGCGTGGTGGTCGCGGTGGTGTCACTGGTATCACGCACACCTTGGTTGGGGGTGAGAAAGACCAACTCCTCATCACTCAAGCCACCGTTACTCACCGCGATATCAGTGGTACTGCTACCGTGTGTGAGAAAGGTAGAATCAAACATATCCCAGGCGTCGTTATTGGTTGCTCCGACGTTTGTCCAGCTCGCAATCACATCACAGGTTGTCGCTTTGACACCGTACTGTAATTGGTACTGCACTGCTGGCGTACTCGTCCCACCCTCATTCGAAAGACCAAGCCGTAAACGAAACACTTCGTCGCGCGCCACGTCAGTAATCGCCGTATCTTCACTCCCGCCAGTGGCCGAGGTAGCGCCTGTTTCTGAGCCGTCATCGTTGCGCCAGTGGTAGTGCACCTGCGTTACAATTGCTCCGGTCAGATTTGTCGTGCCCGCTAACGCAACCGGGGTCGTCGGTGCCACCGCCGCACCACCACTAACGGCGACGTCCGTACTGGGATTTGAAATTTGTAGTCCAATCGTATCACCATTTTGGGCACTCGTATCGACATCGTACACCACATACCCACACAACGTTGAAGTAGGGCTAATACTGACACTATCAGAAAACGAGACCGAACCGTTCGCAGCACTAAAGCCACCCGGCACCGTAGTGCCGTACTGTGCTTCGGCTCCTGTATATGACTCGGCGGCGCAATCATATGGCGCAACTGTGTCGAGATCGTAATACAGTTTGATATTACTCAAGTCAGTACTCGCATCGACTGATCCGGTCTCGTGGATAGTGATACTCGAGACAGTGCGCGTAGCCGCTGCCTCTGTAAGTACGAACGTACCACCAGCGTACGTATCAGTCGAACCAATCTCGGTACTAGCAATTTGTGTGCCGAGATTACTGACATTTACATCAGCTGCGATCAACACCTGCGGGTACTGGGTATAGTTAAGCGGCACACCACCTTCAGTGAGCCGAAAACAGTACGTGGCACCTTGAGTTGCCGTGGAGGAAGCCTGAAGACTAAATTCGTATTCGATAAACTCATTGCTATCAAGCAGGAGGCTGGCTGTTTGCGATGTGGTATCACGGATGGCGTCGTTATTGACGAGAAACGTATTACCGGATGGGTTCGTGATACCACCCGTTGAGGTAGCAATGTCAGTCGTGTCGTTACCGTGCACGAGCTGCGCACTATCAAACATATCCCAATCATCTGGGGCAGCACTGACATCAGTCCAGCTCCCAATACTGCTACACGTAGGATTGGCTTCGCCATACTCAAGTCGCAACGTCGAACCAAGTGTTGAGGTAGAACCATTGTTACGAATACCCAAACGCAACCGAATCGGTGTCGAACGTACGAGGCCGTTTAGCAAGGTATTTTCTGCGCCGATTGTCGCAGACGTGGCACCAGTCTCGGTACCATCGTCGTTGCGCCAGTGGTACGCGTGCTGCACGAGTTGGGGGTAGACCACAATGGTCGGACCACCTGGTGCCACGGGGACAGATGGTTGTGCGGTAAAGCTACCAGTGACTTGTACGTCACTCGTAGCATCGGTAATTGACACATCGATTGATTGCCCGTCGCTCGCCGAGCCTAATACGTCAAGGACTACGTACACACATAGCGGGGTTGAGGTACTAACCGTTACAGTATCGGCAAACGTAGCAACACCGTCCGCGCCGCTAAAGCCATTGGTGTCTGTGGCACCAAATTGAAGTTCACCAGCGTCGTATGTCTCACTCTGGCAATCGTGTGGCGCCGTCGTGTCAACATCGTAAAGTAAGCGGATATTATCGAGATCGTTCGCACCATGTACCGAACCATTCTCAGTTATCGTAATACTGGTCACATCACGGCCGGCACCAAACTCCGTCAATACAAACGTACCGCCCAGATAGACATTGGTACTACTGCCTCGAACCTCGGACTGTTGTGTCCCGAAAGCCGAAACGGTTAGTGGTGGGGTTGTATCGAGCATGGTCTCACCGCGAATATCGTTCGTTGTCCCCTCGTACCAGCTAACATACAACCGCTGATCGGAAAGGTGGTTAGTTGATAGACCGTAAAAATCATCCTGTCCAACATTGAGCGGCCCTTGTTCAGTTGACCAGCTACTCATATTTGCGGTACTGCTCGCCCAGTAGAGTTCAGTCGTTGTAGCGATACCAATAGAGGTTCGCGCACCATACGCGACGTAGACCGCACCGGCATTGCGATCTAGCCCTAGCGCTACTTCAGTCAGTCCCCGGCTATCGTTAGTAAGGATATCGCTACCCACTGTCCAACTACCCGCTTCGTAGTAGGCCGTACGAATGTCATGATCGGCCGTACTGAAGTTATTATGGTCGGCTACGTAGACCAAATGTACCCGGCCAGTCGTCGGGTTAGTGACAGCCGATAGCGCCAACTCGTACGTCGAACTTTCTTGCGCCGAACCATCGATTGCATTCCAGCTGGTATCCCAACTGGTGTTATCCCAAACTTTTGAGCGAATGTTATCACTCGTACGAACCCGACTGATGAGCATAATATCGCCGCCGAGGAGCGGTACGAGTATTTGCATGTCACCAATATTAGTACTCATCGGGTTACTCCCGGTCTCACTCCAGGATCCACTGAGATTACAGTTCGCTGAGCACTCTTGCACGAAGGCATCTGCGTTATCGGATATAGCGATGTAAATCGTCCCATCGGTTCCTTTCGTAATAGTTGGGATGTTAGCGCCAATCGACAGGGTTGGCGCCTGTCCAGTGGTGGCATCAACCGGAGCCGTACCTAACAAGAGGGTGTCAGTACTCGTATCGAGGCGATTGTACCGCAGATCGTTCGATGTGTTGTGCATGGTCACTACGTGAATACTCGTCCCAGCCTCACCGGGTGTCCATTGGTCATACCAGACAGCCACATTGCTACAGTCTGTCAGGTTGGCAAATTGGACCGCACTGCCCCAAGTCGCGCCACTATCGGTGGTTTTGCGGTAGTAGCAGGTTCCATCGTTGCCTACAAAAAAACTATACCCATCAGTGTCGTTTATAAAAACGTTTGTATTTCCAGCGTTACCATGCACTGCCGCACTGCTGTTGGCGCTACCTTCAATCAACGCCTCTGCAGCCATAAGCACGCTCGCGCCGAGCACTGTAAGTAATACGCTCGCCAATACTAACCGGTGTACGTTTATACACGCAACAAGCCAACCAGCACCATTGTGGGGGTTTATTCGCACTCCTTAATCATACCGCATCTACTCCTCGGTCGTTGTGGCAACCGGGGGGATTACTAAGTCGTAGGTGGTACTAGCCACGGTTACAGGTTCGGCGGTAGAACTGGCAGTGCTGGTAGACACGGGCGTTGCTGGAACTACACGTTCTTCAGTTCCACCTGTCGGTGCTATCACTAAATCATGGGTGGTGGAAGCGCGTACTGCCGCAGTCGTGCTGGCGGTTGACCCTGATGATGACGCCGCTGTGTTCCCTACCATGTCTGTATCAGTCAATTCTTCCTCAGTGACAGGCTTAGCTTGGACAAGCGCGCGAACCTCGTCAGTCGGCTCACTATCTGGTAATTCTTCTGGGACTGGGGCAGACTCGGCCTGGAGCGGCATAATTTGTCGTGTAACCGGGTCAAATCCTTGTACCACACGATCACCGTTTGCCTGTACCGATTCAAACACTAACATCATGCGCGCATTACTCACCGTCGCACTACTCTCACTTTCGCTCACGTCAATTATTCTCTCTTGTGCAATATCGTACAACGCGACACGTTGACCTGATTCAAAAACGCGCTTCCAGATAACAAAACCATCGTGCACAGACGGAGCGATATCAGAAATCGTATCATTGGTAATTCGACGCTCCTCATCTCCATCAGTAAGCACGATATCCCAGCTGCTCGCTCCCCATTGTTGCCACGCCGTTACTGAACCATACCGGGTTGGTTCCATACTGTTAGCCGTGCCGCTGGTTAATTGCTGTTCGGTCTCGGTCGAGAAATCGTAACTCATAATCTGGTAGCGACCGTCCATCAGTGCGTGCCACACTAGTGTATTAGAAATCGCATCGTAATACGGTGCCGCATCATCGTATCGATTATGCGTAATCTGGACAGTCTCACCGTCTTGCTGAGCAAATATCTCCCGGTCACCGTCCGCGTCAAGGGCGACAAAAAAGCGGTCTTCTGCAGGAGCCTGAGCGGTTGTCGCACCACAGTAGAACGAACCGTCTTTAACTTGCACACATTCGTCTTGTGAAAACTGGAAAAAACTATCGTTTGTGGTCACTGTGTGCGTTGCCACCGCCGGACTGTCTGCCCCAGTGTTTGTGGTTTCGAGTACTGGAGTTGTTGTCGCAGCGCTGTTTTGCTCGTCTGCCCCAGCTGCATTGGCCGGTGATAGCGCGGTGTCGACAGGTGTTTGGCTCGTGGTAGTAGACGTCGCGGGTGGTGTACTCCTCTCACTGGTACTGACCGTGCCCGTAGCCCCGGTGCTCGTGGTGCTCGTGGTGCTCGTATCCAAGACCGTTTCAGAGCTGGCACCACTAGACGACGCATGATTCTCGTCTGACTGACCTGAGTCAGTTTGAGTACTGGTCGCAGTGTACACGTTCGTCCCATCACGGACAGGCACTGTCGACGACGCATCAGCATCAATTACTGTACCCTCATTGGTACGTTCGGGAGTGGGTGGAGGTAACTCCGCAGCAGCTCCATCGGGTGGCGTTGCTTCGGAACTGCCTTCATCACTCGCTATCTCAGGACTTCCAGGCGCAACAACAGATTCAGTCGCCACGAGGGCGTCTGACTGTGGTTCTACCTTACTCATAGTTGTCTCGGAGGGAGCAGCTGATAGGTCGGTTACTCCCTCCGATTCAGCGAAGAGTAGAGCCGGTTGTACAACTAACCACACCGCGAGAGCACGTAAAAACCACCGCACAGAGCGGCACTCATATACAATGTGGTATAACCACATTTTTTGGTATACAGCCTTGGAGTTTGTGGTCTCGATCATGGAGTGAGATACCCACAATCGTAAGCACTCACCACATAAAGCGATTCCGCAAAAAGCCGTTTTATGATGGTTGCTCTACGTTGTTGGGCTTGGAGGTCCCATGTATTGCAGCTCTACCCGCAATACAACCATCACACACTTATGTACTATAGCACCTCTACCAGACTTGCGAATGAGTTATCAACAGGTCTAGTTAAAGAACGAGTCAGCTAATAGAATAGCGAAATCTGTGAAGTTCATCTTGCGGTCGTTATTAAAATCATAGATCCACCGTTCCGAACGCCACGCTGTCATAAATAACTCAATGTCTTGTAGTGACACTGAACCGTTTCCATCAATGTCAGTGACAAAAGTGATTCCAACATCGGCCTCAACCGTACCGTCTTCGCGTAGCGCCACTACCGCTACCGATTCGGCTTGAACGTCAGACAAGGCATCACCGGTACCGTCACCCGATAGGAGAGTCCGATTGGTGATATCGAATTCTGCGCGGCCACTCTGGGTCGCCGTAAAGTTGATTTCAGCGACCAGGTGCTCACCAATAAACCCGCGACGGAAGGTTCCGCCACGCAAGATAACTGCATCGTCCTCGACGTACGGATCTTGCGTCCAGAGAGATATCACCGATCGTCCTACATCCACACCGTCAACGTCAACTACGGCAGTCGGAAATCGTACTGCTATATCTATCGCATTGACCGCTTCTGGAGCGCCGACATAGACAGCGACCGTGAACTGATCGCCGGCTTCGACTACTTGCTCAGTCGTTACCAACTTGACGTATGAGTCTGTGTCACTCAGGAGCGCCGTAGCCACCATAGCCGCTAGGGCTACTGTACCGAGTGAGAAGGCGTGACGAACGGTACGAACACGAGTTCGCTTAGTAAGACGGTATATCCAGCCGAGAAATCGTGACCACATACGTATCTTGTAGCGTGCAGCTACGTTATTGGTTATTCCACTATATCATCAACTTCTGCAATCTCTCGCTTGAGTGTCGCATAAGCATCATCGAGGCGAGTCGTAAGACTGTCTACCAGCTCCTGCTCAGCCTTAGTCAGCTGATTGGACTTACGCGTAGCAGCCAGCGTATCGGCATCAGCATCGAGTGTCTCACGGAGCGTCGTAAACTGCTGCTCTAATACTGCCAAGGCGTCCGTCGTCTCTCGACGTACGACCGCACCAACGCGTCGAATCCGCGCTACGCCATACAGGAGAAGGAGTACCAGTATCAACAACAGAGCCGTCAGTGGTACCACGAGCGACATCACGCTCAGCGCCCACTGCCCGACGGTAATGTAGCCTGGTTGCGCAACCACGATGCGTACAGGCTCACTGACGGCGCTCTGGGCGCCAGATGTATCGGTGGCCTGTGCCGTTATTTCGTAGACACCCTCTGCAAGCGGGCCATCGGGGATAACCTGAAATACGCCGTCCGCATCAGCAGTGACCTGATACTCGGTAGGCACGGTACCTTGCGCACCACGCCCAACTGGCAGTAGTGTCACCAGTACGTTTGCGTTCGGTCGGGTTTCGCCCGTCAGTACTGGAACTACACTAGGTCGGACATCGGTTGGTACATCGACCCATACAGGAGCTGTAAACGCTTCAATAAATAAACTGTACGTGGCAATTCGACTATTGCCGGCAGCGTCAAAGGCTTCGACCACAAACTCGTGCGGGCCAGGCGTTAGACCAGTAAGTTCGAGTGTGCTACTACCAGTCTCGTCAATATACTCGTACGGCTCAGTATCGTTGTGGCGCACAAGGTAGCGTTCGACAGGTGATGTAGCGTCAGACACCGCGAATTCGAGTACCTGTACCGGACTGGCAGCATCGTAGGCATCGCTATGTGTAATGGTAAATGCGCTCGGCGGTGTTGTATCAACCGCAAGACGGTAGTGTGCTACACGACCCCAGCCGTTACCGTTACGAAATTGTAAATGAAAATACTGTACTCCCTCAGTAAGCTCTTCAAGGGTAATCGAACGTATAGGTGGTTCGTAGACATTGGTCGGGATTGAATTGGGACTCGTGTCGAGTAAGGTTCGCACCGCAGTCACGTCAGCTGGTACCGACCAGGTAAGTGTTGCCGTCGTGGCTTGCGACCAACCTTCAGAACGATGCGTCTCGCTCGAAATGGTTGGTCGTCCGGGGGTATTCGCCGGAGCAACGTACTCGATGGTTTCCGGTTCCGGTTGGACTGCAGCGGTCGCAATCGTGTAGGAGCCACCGTTCATATTTTGCAGTACGTTGGTCCCCCGTCCATCGGCGGCGAGTACCGAACCATTGGTAAACGTCACACGGGTAGTGCCCGCCGCTTTTGAGCGCCAGGTAATGGTAAGCACCGTACCGGCAGAGCCGGTATACCCTTGTGGTGAACCACCACCAAACGTAATGGTGCCCGCGGTATTAGAGAAACTCGGTTCAACTGCCCAAAGCGTAAACGTATTTCCCTTTTGGACGCTAACAATCGATAGCTCGCTGGGGTCAAACGAAATAGTGGCTTCAGCCGCATTGATTGCCGCCCCCGCGGTATTCACGACGACACGCGTAGTAAAGACATCACCGGCGGTATATACCCCCGTACTCGGAGTAAACGTAAGCGAGGCAGCCCAGGCAGTACTCGAACTAGCAAAAAACAACCCAGCGAGTATCAGTAACTGTGCAATTGGGTATACACTAGGTTTTTTCATCATACGTTTCATCTATTACGTTACCATCCTCATCTACTTCGACTTCAACCCACTCTTCAACGTACTCATACTCATCCTCATCCTCGGTCTCGTCTTCGTCCGCCTCGGCAGCCCGGGCAGCAGCTCGACGCTCTTTTCGTGCTCGTACATACGCACGTAGGCGAGGCGTTAGTTTGTATCCGAGCCAGCCCCCTAGTACGACAAGCAGTACCGCACCCGTCGCCACGATAGCGTACTCAGCTATGGTAATGAACGGAGTACCACGCAAATCGTTGTCGGGCACAAGCGTTGCGATGTACTCGTTACCGGCTTTATCAACCGCTTTCACGCGGATAGTGCTATTGAGCGACTGATCTTCAAGAACATACGGGCTTCGCGTGCGTACCCACGGTGCCGTTACCGCTCCCCAGCCAAAGAGTCCGGCTTCATCAAACGGTTCTTCGATTACCTCATAGTAGGCGATGCCCGTTTGTTTATCAGTGGTATTGAAAACGATGTAATACTTACCACCAAACGTTTGCTGGTCGCGCTGTAGCGTTAAACTAAACTCTTCCGGGATAGCATTGTCGGCAGCCACTAGCGTATTCCAGTCGTTTCGCACTTCTGCCGAGGGCTGTCGACCAACCCCGAGAGCGGCTTGGTTTGTCGTGAGTGGTGCGAGACTACCACGCCCGTCGTTCAGATACACACTCGTACCCTCCCCAAATTGAATTGTTGAGGTCGGCGCTTCATCACCAAAACTAACGCGGGTGCCGGGTACTTGAAAAACTATCTTGAGTACCTCATTGGTCAAGCGCGGATCACCCTGCACCCGCCCACAATATCCATTGGGTATACCGCCAGCGAAGGTAATGCGATTATTGTCGCGGTCGATACGGGGCTCTTCTACCCAGAGCGGTAAAATTGACTGTCCTCGACTTATGTCGACCGGTTGTACACCTGGCTCATACTCAATCACCCCATCGATGACGTTAATACACTCACCTGGCTCAGGCGTTACCCGCACCGACATCACGATAGTATCGCCAGGATTTATCTGCGCGGTGTCTGGTTCAAGGTACAGTACTGCAGCCTGCGCAGCCGGGGCTACCCACCACAGCAAACAGGCGCAAATACCAAAGAGCGTAGACAACCGACCTACCATATGCTTTCAGTATACCGCTTCCAGTCGCGCGCGCAGGTATAGGCGTGTGCACAATACAAAATGAAAACACCGTCTCGTGGTGGGAGATAGGTGTTTTCAGTGGCTACTCAATAGCCTGATCAGAATATTGGTGTGGCGACGTAACGGAGTGAGGTGGTGTAGTCGGCAGCAGCTTCTTGTAAAGCTGATACTTCTACCCGGTACCCAACTCGCGTCGTACCTTCGCCGGTGCCTGTCCCATCAGTAGGACCGGTGTGACTCATCACAATCACTGGTGTCGTACTCGCTGCCACCCAGCTGTCGTTACTAAACTCGACACTGCGAGTTGTGGTAGCGTCGTCTGAGGTCAGGCCCCAGTGGCCGAATGTATTCGGACTGCCTGGCACAGCCGAGGGCGATTGCCAGGCGGTGGGGTTGGTTACGTACGATCCGTTTGTAAATGAATCGATGGTAGCGTTGTTGGAGGCAATAAACTCACCGTCCTGTGCCACCGTAACCACGTAGCCTTGTGAGGCGTTCGTGATTACCCGCAATTCTTGAGCTGTCGTACTCGCTACTCCTTGCGTAAGGGTACCAAACGCAATTGCGGTTGGAGTAGACGAGCCGGTCGTCGACGTTCCATTAACTACTTCCCCTGGACCAACCCCAAGCACTTCGAAGGTGAAAGTGGTGTCCACGGTGGCAGTTACGGTAACTGTGGCAATAATGACGACTATCGCCGTACCGCTATCGGTTTGTGTACCGTCGATAACGATATCGTACGAACCTGTCCCATTTGGGTTTACCAAACGGTTAGAACCCGTACCACCGAAGTCAGCGTGATTACCAATTTCGATAGTCGTGGAACCGTTCGCAGCGATCGCTGCTCCATTGCCAGAACAGAACTCAATCGTCAATACTGAACCAGTAAAGCTGGCACCAATTTCATCTGTGCCGCCACAGGTTGCACCAACCGACAGGTCGGTAGCGCCATCCTGCACGTCAATGTCCGTTGCGGTAATACTTGACGTACCCGTAAATGGACCGTCAGAGAAATCGATGGTTACGGTCTCACCATTTGCAATACCCGTTGGAGTGGTAAAGACGATGGTGTGGTTCGACGGCGAACCGGGGCTCGAATCGCTCAATGTATCAGATACATCAGCGATACTCGCAGCGCTCACAAACACGTTGGTGTGAAAGTTGAGGGCAGTAAACAAGATACCGACCGTCACGAGCGCCGCAAGCGCTTTGAGTAGCCGGAATGATTTCATTCCAGTCATACTCTACGTTGTTAGCTACGAAGCGGCCGAGGCCTCGCTACCCGCTGAGACTCCACACTCATAGCTAGGCAGCACTTCGTAGGCACAAGGCGTCCCACACGGCTGTTTGTGGTTAGGCTACGCCTAAAAGACGAGCAGTGCTCGCCTCTACGTCTTGTACCTTGCTAGTATACCGCGCTCGAATCACCACGTGTAATGGCTATACACAGCACAGTCTACATTACACACTACAACACCCGATAGCGCACCACGGTACATACAAGGAATGAGTGAGAGGTGCGACCACACTAAGAGTTCTCTTCGACCGACTCAGTGCCACACGTACGTTACGACAACGTATCGATGTTAGCCGGTCCAATTAAAGAGCAAAATCGAAAAATCTTCAATAGCAACGTTACCGTTACCGTTTATATCGGCTGGTGGGTCGGAGTCACCACCAGTGGTTTGCCACCAAAAAATCATAATAGAGAAATCGGTTAAGTTAACAAAGCCATCGCGGTTGAGGTCAGAGGGGGTTGTGGCGCGCCCCTCTACCCCCACAAAGAGGGTAAGGTTACTGCTAAACGAGCTCTCACTGACCAACTGCCCTTCACCCCGAACGTAACGGGCTTTGAGGAGATACTCAGCTGGTGGTAACCCTGCAGTAGTAAAGCTGTAGCGCCACACTCCGTCACCATCGGCCTCAACGGTCGCAATCTCTTCATCGTCTTGAAAAATTTGGACCGTAGCGTCTGGTATAGCCTGCCCTTGGAGTTCGACCGGTTCACCAGGGTTGATCTCGACGTCATCTGCATCAATGGTTGGTGGCAAAAGCACCCCACGCACGGTTGTGACCGCGCCTTGGGTCACGTCAAAGGTTGAGTTATAGGTAATCGACCGGGTACCGAAACGGTCTTCCGACCACAGACCGAGTGAAGAGGGGCCCGGAGACGCATCAACCGAAAATTCAAACTCGCCATCGCTGTCGGCAGTAATGGTGCCAACCTGCTCGGCATCAAGTAGCACACGTACGGTCTCGTTCGGGTACGCAAAGCCTTCAACACTCACGACCGTATCACCCAACGGCTCACTACTCCCTCCTGTGTTACCACTCCCGCCACCAGAGCTACCACCCCCACCAAAGCCAGCGTTCTCCACCGTGCAGTCGGCGGCGCAGAAGTCACCGTCGGTATTATTACCATCGTCACACTCTTCATCAAACAGGCTCTGTAACACACCATCACCACAATAGGGGCCAAAGGAACAATCGACGTCGCACTGTCGACCTATAATTGTCTCGCTATACTCACCCGTCTCGCCCGGTACATCACACTCTTCGGTGAAGTCGACTAGTGAGTCTCCGCAGATACTAATACCAACAGTCGTAGTGGCGATTGATACGGTGGAGGTGGTCGTTGTAGCGACAACACTTAGTGGTTGAAGCAGTACGGCCACAGCTAGGAGGAGTGCGCTACGACGTCGTGTACGCATACGAAATTCCATACCAGCCGAGTCTTACGAGCGTCGTCGATAGACGAGTAAGCCGATCAGTATCAACACTGTCAGGATGGGTAATAGTATCGAAATTTTGTGAGGTAAAGAGAGACCACCAAATCCGTATCCAGCAGTTTGCAGCGAACCGTACGGTTGAATGTTAAGTGTAATCTCCCCTTCTTGCTTTATCTCATCACGATTATAAATAGCGTACCGCGCTAAATAGGTGCCAGCCGGTAACCGCGTCGGCAACTCGGCTACCATCGAATCGGTAGCAAAAGGTGACACCTTCGGTAAGCGATTAGTGTGCGAAGTTTCTTCGAGGAGCGTTGCGCCAGAGCTATCGTAAATTTGAAACGCCACTTCGCTCGGTGCAACATCGACATTACCAGTATTCTCAATATTCATATCAAACAAAATCTTGCCGGGAAAGTACAGCCAGGCAACTTTGTGACCAGCGGTAAAATCATCAAGACCAATCCGGCGCACGCGGAAGTCGAATATCTCGCGGTCAATAATGTTGAGGTCAATATTTATTTGAGCACCTAAGGAAATGTTAACTGCGCCTACCGACTCAGACCCTGCTGGTGGTACGGTACTGATACGTATTTTACCTAGGTATTGCTTAAATTCGGCATCGTCGGGCACGGTTACACGAACCGTCATAGGCACTTTAGCCTCACCCGTAGGCATCGGTATGCGTTTACCTTGGACTATCTCTATCCAATCTTCAAATTCTGGCGCATCAACGACCACCTCAGCTTCAAGTGGCACAGTCGGATCGCTACGGACCATCATAATCTGCTGTTCGTAAATTGAGTTACGAGTCAGACTGGTGTTTTTTACATACGGTGGAGTAATACCGAAACCAGCCAGGGCCGCTTCGGCACCCAGACTAAACATGAGAATACAAACCGCAAAAAAAATGTAGAGCTTATGAGTCATGGTGCAGTAATCACTTCCCTCTATTATCGCCTGGA
>CAZZPW010000003.1:6108-44295 GCA_964655825.1 uncultured Candidatus Saccharibacteria bacterium | reverse complement strand
TTACTCGTCTTAATTGGCGAAGAGTGTAAACGCAAAGCCTACTACCAAGCCCTCGATAAAACCTACGACATCACTATACTCTTTGGTCTCAGCAGCGACAGTGGAGATGTGCTCGGCCTCATTGAAAACAATACTGAACGTATACCTGTTAACAGGTATACGATTAATCAGGGATTGCGTTCATGCCTGGGCGTACATACCCTCCCCTACCCGGCTTTTTCATCCAAGCCAGTTAACGGCAAACCGCTCCATACCTGGGCCGCCGAAGGTCGACTCAACGAAATTACCATTCCCACTACAACTACCACTATCTATCGAGCCGCGCTGCAACACACCGAGACACTCACGCGCGACGTAGTCTACGAGCAGGCACTACAAAAAATTGAGTCGATTCCACCCGTTACCGAGCTGCGTAAAGCGCTCGGTAATGACTTTCGTCGTCCAGACGTTCGGCAACGTTGGCAAGCGTGGCGAGACCAAACGTCACCAGACAGCACCTTCACACTCGCGCACGGTCGGGTTACGTGTAGTTCGGGGACGTACATGCGTAGTCTCGCTGAGCATATAGGCAGAATGTGTGACAGCAGCGCCCTTGCCTTTTCCATTCGTCGTACAAACATCGGTCGGTACCACTCCCTTGGCCCGATGGGGTTTTACTGGCCTTCGTTTTGAGATAGAGCTGCGTACTTTTTTAGGTACGCCTGCGCCGTCAATACGTACTCGGCGTGACTCCACACTAACGGTGCCGTCGAGAGATGTTCGCGGGTGTGCGGGTGCATCTGCTCCGCTAAAACACCGCTTGGGGTGGCGTGCGAAGCGGTCCACTCGAGTAGTTCGTAGGCCCGCACGAGGTCTTCAGCTGTCTCGGCAATCATAATGTAGTACTGGGCGACCCACATCGTCGTCACCACCCACGGATTCGGGGAGCCGGCGTCGTGCATGGTGTAGTAGCTGTCGCGCTCGTACCGGATGTAGCCGTCGCTGTTACTGCGCACTCGGAGACGCTCCTCGATAACCGCCGCTGCCCGGACGATACGCTCGTCAGTCGGCTCGATGACTCCAAAATAAATCGGCCCGAAGAAGCTGCTCGAGTCGATGGTTCGGTCGTACTCGTCGTCACCATCTGCATGCGTACGAATGTGCTTGATGAACATCCCCAACTCGTCGTCGTAGAGGTGTTCAAGGATGGCCGACTGCATTCGCTGTGCGACCGCTTCGTAGGTGCGTGAGGCTTCGACCTTACCGAGTAATTGTGCAAAGTGAGCGGCGGCCGTTAACCCGCCAAAGACCGAGGCGGCCGTGTAGGTTGAAATACCGTACTTCTCTTCCCATAGATCAAATGAGTTGTCGGGTAGACCTAGTCGGCTTTCCATATACTCCACCATAAAGTCTGCCGCCGGCTCAATGAAGGGGTTGTAGAGTGACTCGATGTACTCTAAATCTTTCTCTTGCTCGTAGTGCTGGTAGAGCATATAAAGCACGGTTGCCGTCTCATCCTCTTGGATGGGTAGGATTGCCTCGCCATCGAGTATCCAGGGGTGCCACGAGCTCCCGAGCGCGCCATCGCTTCGATACTTGTGCATCAAATAGCCGTCACGCTCTACATGCTCGCTTATAAACGTAAAAAAGCGTCGGGCAGCGTCGCTGTACCCCGTTACATCGAGCGCATGCGCCACAATAGCGCCATCGCGCGGCCACACGTAGCTGTAGGTGTCGCGCCCGTGGTGGAGCATGTCAGTATCGCTCGACGCGATAATTCCACCGCGATTATCGGTGTGCACGCGAATAGTGGTAAGTGAGCGGCGGTACAAAATTTGTAGCTCTTCCGCGAGGGGCGAGAGGTCGGTAGCTTCTTTGTCGGTCCACGCTCGCCAGTAATTTTGCGTTGACCGCTGCAAGTGCGCTGCCGTCTCTTCTTTAATAAGTGCGTCGAGGTCGTGAGCCTCACCAATAGTCTGGCCGCAGGCAATCCAGTAATCGACTGTCGTTTTTTCGTGTTTTTTGAGCGTAAACGGTAACGCCATAACCGAGTCAACCGAACCGTGCTCGATTGGGTTACCCTCGAGAACCCCATCGCGCGCATCGTGATACGTCCCCTCTTTACCCTCAATCCCAAAGAGTCCGATATTATATTCTTTAAACTGCTCGCCGTTATGCATGGCATTAACCAAGAGCGTCGTGGCGCCTTTGTAGTGCACGATTGCATTAACACGCGGGTCGTACATACCCGTATCACCGCGGCGCGACTCATTAATCCGAAACTGCTGACTGAGCATCAGCTTACCTTGTACCGCTTTTGCATTTTGGTTGATGACCGTAAACGAACGAATGAGGGCATTGTGCTCATTATGCACAACGTCGTTAGCAACCACCTGAATCCCGAGCCGCGGGTGTGTAGCCACGAAACCACCCACCAGCGTGTCGGGGTCAGAACCTACGACAATCTCCCACTCGGCATTTTCAAACCACGCCATCTCGCCGTTACAAAAAACCCCAATGCGATGCACGTAGTTACCACTGGCACCGCTGACGTGGTTAGCGTGCCCAACGTACGGGTAGTAAAAATCGCGCACCTGGCCGCGGTAGTCGAAGCCAACCAGGACGTTTCCATTACCGAGTGTCGTGGCACGAGCCATAGTAGCGGTTACGCGTAGTAGCTTAGATGACGAATAACCACCTTGTGTGCACCATTTAGTGAACGTGTCTTTCGGAGTTCTGCCGCGCACGACTCATCTGCCAACACATGTTCAACCCAGTCGGCAAAATCGTTACTGTGCCCTTTGGCGTGGTAGGTAAAGAGATCTTTATGCATCGCTTTAAGCGCAGTAGCTAACTCTTCTAGATTCTTAAGAACCTGACCGTCGCTTACCCAAAAACAGTGTTCGTCGTTGGCACAGACGAGCGCCCGCTTATCGCTTTTTTTGGTCGCCGTTTTTTTACCTACTTTCTTAGCCACTTTTTTAGTGACTTTTTTGACTGTCTTCTTAGCTGCTTTGGCAGTGGACTTTTTGGTAGTTTTTTTAGCGGTTTTCTTGGTAGTTTTTTTGGAAGAACGTGGCATAACGATTGAAGAACTTAGTGAACAGAGCTTGAGCCCAGTCGATGAGGCGTCGCCACCATGGCACCCGCCCTACCTGAATGACCGGAAGGTCAACAGCTGCTCGTTGCTGCAGTGCCTGCTGTACTCGTAATTGTAAATCACTGAGCGCGTTCATAAAGGCGATGTACGCGTCATATGGGGATTGGTAGGGCGAGAAGTACGCGTGCACGTCACCGTCGTTAAACCATTTCGTACACATATAGTAGAAGTGGTCTGAGGTTTGTAGCTTACGCCAGGTCTCGGTAACGGCTGGGTCGTCGAGCTTCATGATATCGTCCTCGAGTCGATAGGTGGCAGCAATAGCATCGCGCTGGATATCATTCCCGACCCAGGCCGTGAGGTCTCGATCGGTGTCGGCCCACGTCAACACGCTCGGTACGTCAACTTCATCGGCGGGCATATGCGCCGCACAGGTTTCGGTGGCAGTGCGGAAGGTAAAGTCGGGGTGTTGTAACAAAATACCAGGCAGTGAGCTCATGAAGCCAAAGATACCCGTGTCCTCCCACTGGTGCTCGCCAAATGTCTCAAAGTCCATAAAAAGATTAATGGTTTGCCCAGCCCCGTGGTGGCTATGGACCCACTCCGCGTACGTTTCTGCCGAAAGCGGATAACTCTCCCACGCTCGGTTACCAAACCGAAATGCAATATCGTCAGACAGCTTATAGTTCTTGAGGAGTAACTTAATGTTGTCGGTACCGACCGGTTTGTATACGTAGTTGGGGCTCCGCCACCCGAGTACTGGCTCCCACCCCTCGGCCATAATGCCTACGTACCCGTGCTCATCGCACCATTTGGCCAAGTCGTTACGGTAGGACAACTCCGTATTACGAAAGACCTGCGGTTGGTAGCCAAAGAGTGATTTGACTCGCTGCTCGTGCAGGTCAACCTGCCGTTCAAACTCAGGTAGTGAATAGAAGAAGGCTAGCGAGTGGTGGTAGGTATCGGCCAGTACTTCGACCCGCCCAGAGCTCACCAGTTTTTGAAAGCCTTCAAGCACGTCGGGCGCATAATCAGCGAATTGATCGAGTACGGTACCGGAAAACGAAAGCGAGAAACGAAATTCAGGATGCTCATCAAGCAGGTGCTGCAGCGTGGCAATCATCGGTCGGTACGACTTATGCGCCACTTTATCGATAATCCACTGATTGTTGAGGTCGCCAGCCCCCTGGTCGTTGAAGTATTCGCTATCGTTACCGATATCAAACACTCGATATCGTTTGACGCGATACGGTTGGTGAACGTGAAAGTACGGGCAAATAGAGAGCATAGACTATGTTAAGTATTGTACCAGACGTTCGTACAGACGCTTGACTTTCTTAGCAACAAAGCTCCACGACAAGAAATGGAGGGTGCGACGACCTTCAAGAATGAGCTGTTGGTTTAGGACGGGGTACCGTAACGCAGCTACAATTTGATTCGCAATTTCTTCAATATCCCAGAAATCTGCTTTAAGCACGTGTGGCATCACCTCCCCCACTCCCGACTGTTTTGAAATCAAGGTTGGGGTACCATTTTGCAACGCCTCGAACGGAATCAAGCCAAACGGCTCGGAGACCGACGGCATCACCACTAAGTCGGCCGACTGGTACATACGATCGCGCTCCTCTTCCCATAGTGCACCCGCAAAAATAACGTGCTCCGAAAGACCAAGTTCGCCGACTAAGTCGATTATTTGCTGTTGCATATCACCCCAGCCAGAAATGACAAAGATGGTCTTTGGTTCGACCGCCAGGACCCGCTTTGCGGCTCGGACAAAGTAGTCGACACCCTTTTGAATGGTGATGCGTCCGTGGTACAGCACGATTTTGTACCCTTGGTCGGTATAGCTCGTGAGTGTCCGTTGGTGCTGTGGTGGATCGTAGGTGTCGGCGCCATTATGAATAACTTCGATTTTAGCTGGGTCTACACCATGCTTAGTAATTAAAATGTGCTTCGTGTACTCACTAACCGTCACAACCACATCAGCGCCAGCAAAACCTTGCTGCTCAACCGCGAACATAGCCGGGTCAACATTATCGCTAGCAGCCTGATCGAAACTAGTGGCGTGCACGTGCACAATAAGTGGCTTACCCGATACTGCCTTGGCTGCTAAGCCGGCTAAATACGATGTCCAATCGTGCGCGTGGATGAGATCAAACTGCTCCCGCTCTGCGATATCTTTGGCTGCAGCTGCAAATTTTTGCACCTCGTCGAGCAGCGTACTCCCGGTTGGGTACTTGTTACCGTATGCATCGGTGACATAGACCTGACCGTAGGACGGTTGGTAGGGCTCAATCGTTACCGGCACCTCGTAGACTGTCTGCCCGGGAGTATCATCAGCAAAAATAAACGTGCCATCACCGTCGACTGGCTGTCGCCGTGGGAGTACGTAGACCACATCCACCCCTTCATTGAGGAGCTCTCGCGTTAGCCCATAGCAGGCTACGCCCAAACCGCCATTGCGTTTTGGTGGGTAGTCCCAGCCAAAGGTGAGTATTCTCATACGCAATGTAGAGGTGAGCTAGGCATAGTGAGTAAGAAACACCCCTATAATACCACGGTATAATTTTCGGCTGGACGGCTGACTGTGTCTAAGATTGGAGTTGACCAAGCAAGAGCATTCTGGTATGCTCACGGGCACTATGTCACAAGATCGACTCATCAAAATGGTGTCCCAAGGCGACGAAAACGGCGTTGGAAAAGGTCACGTCTACTACACCAGTTACAACAACAAAAACAAGAAAGACCCGAGCAAAAAGCACGAGGAGCGAAAATTCAATCCAGTGGCAAAAACGCACACGGTCTACAAGCAAAAGAAATAAAATGAAGAAAGGAGCACGAGCGACTACTCTGAATTTTGTTCTCAATTTCGCTCATACCTAGGCGAAACTGCTAGAACTATCCCAACGTTAGGTGCAAATCTCTGGAATGCATAATGCTAAGAAAATCGCCTAACTATAGGCGATTTTCTTATGTACAAATAGTATTGTTAGCTTTCTTTACTTACCTCGTACTCCCCCGCATCGGCCGCCACATTCATCCGTAAGCGGTGTAGTAAGGCTGCTTGCGCCGCCGGCACATTCGCAGCCTCTCCCTTCCAAACCTCCTGCACCGGCTGCTCCAAGCCACGCGAGAAGGAGAAAGCAAACTCCCACGGCAAACCGCCACGTTCAGTCTCAATTGCTGCTACCGCATTTAGGTTGGCGGTGGCTCGTTCGGGGGTTTGACCGCCCGAAAGGAAGACGATACCGGGTACATCATGCGGAACGCTATTTTCAAATGTGCGAACCGTTGCGGCGCCAACTGCTTCGGCGGTTGATTGCTGTTCGAAATCGCTACCCGCAAGAACAAAACTCGACTTAAGAATCACTGCTTTAAGATCAACCCCGTACCAGGTGAGCAGATCAAAAAGTTTACTCAACACCATCGTCGTCACTTCCTCAGCTCGTTCAATCGAGTGGTTGCCCTTAAAAATAACCTCTGGCTCCACAATTGGGACAATACCGTGCGTATGACACAGCTGCGCGTACCGCACGAGCTGAATACAATCGAAGAGAATATTTTGCTCGGTTGGATAATCTGGGCCAATATTAAAGACCGCACGCCACTTGGCCGCCCGAGCACCCATTTGGTAGTACTCAGCGAGTCGGTCACCGAGGTGATCAAGCCCTTGGGTCACCACTTCGCCGGGAAAGCCGTCGTGCTCAACAGTCGACGCATCAACCTTGATGATAGGCACAATCCCTTTGGCCGTTAGATAATCGACAAACGGCGTGCCGTCGTCGGTGTGATTGCGGATGGTTGCATCGTAGAGGATAATGCCCGAGACAAACTCTTCAACGCCTGGAGTCGTAAATAATACTTGGCGGTAAGCACGACGGTTTTCAGCACTGTCTTCGACACCAATACCTTGCAGCTGGCGACCCATCGTACCGGAACTTTGGTCGGCGGCTAAAATTCCCTTATGTTTAGTGAGTAGCGTGGCAGCAGTCTCGTACAGCTTTGAATGATCCATATCCCTTGAGTATAACAATCATTATGCGATGGTCACGGGATGGATGTGGGTTAGCTCCTGATTTTCCACCCGCGGCGAAATAACTGGGTTACGAGTGTACCGAGTCCGAGGACGAGTCCCGTAATCACCATCAGGCCAACCATCGTATTCGCTTCACTGTAGCCAATCATGCTACTGCGTACCCCGTCGGCAAAATAAAAGAACGGATTAAAGCGAGTTATCGTTGCCGCAATCTCAGGGAGAAAGGTAATCGAGTAGAAGATACCACCGAGGTAGGTCAGTGGCGTAATAACGAACGTATTTAAAACCTGCAACTGCTCAAACCCTTCCGCCCAGAGGGCCACAATAATGCCTAACATGGCAAAAATGGAGGCGATTGCCGCAATGTAGAGAAAGAAGCCAATCGGATTAACCAACTGCACTGCGCCGAACAGCATACCGACGCCCAAGATTAAAACCGAAACCATCAAGGCGCGCGCCATCGAACTCACCACAAAACCGACCAGCATCTCTAAATAACTAAATGGCGTGATGAGAATCTCCTCGATCCCCTTCGTAAAGCGCATAAAATAAAGGTTGGATGAGGCACTCGAGAATGACGCGTTAATAATCGACAGCATCAACACACCCGGAAACACGAATGAGATAAACGGTACTCCCGCCACATCTTCAATCCGCGTACCGATAACGTAGCCAAAGATAAAGATGTAGAGAGCCGCAGAAATCACTGGGGCGACCAAGGTTTGAATCACGACCCGGAAGGTGCGCTGCACCTCGCGTCGAAACATCGTATAGAGACCAGTCCAATTTATGTTCATACAGCAGTACTTTTATCGTCCTCGCGGGTGATCGCCAAATAGGTCTCTTCTACCGACTTGCCGTCTTTCATAAAATCGGCCTTAGTGCCCTCCGCCACAATCCGCCCGTGGTTGATGATAGCGATATCGTTACAGAGGTGCTGAATTTCTTCCAGGTAGTGACTGGTGAGAATAATGGTCTTCCCCCGCTGATTCATTTCTTGCAGGTAGTTCCATAAATCGTGCCGTTGTTCGACATCGACACCCGCGGTTGGCTCATCGAGAATGAGCAAATCTGGTGTGTGCACCAGCGCCCGGCCGAGCATCGCTCGACGCTTGAGGCCGCCAGAAAGTTTCTGAAACTTAATGTCACGATGCTCCTCTAGGTCGAAGCGAGAAATCAGTTGGTCAATGCGGACCTTACGCTCATCGCTGGGAATGCCATAGTACCCACCCATGTAGTCCATCAGTTGCGTGGGGGTGGCAAAAATATCGACGTTAAACTCTTGCGGTGACAGACCGACTAGTGTGCGCGCACGTTTATACTCGCGCACGACATCTACCCCATCCACCAAAATCTGCCCGCTGGTCGGCTGGGCGATACCGGTAATGCAGTGAATGGTCGTACTCTTCCCGGCGCCATTTGGACCAAGGAGGCCATAAAACGAGCCTTTTGGAATCGTCAGCGAGATATTGTCGACAGCGACTTTCGCCTCTTTGCCCGACCCATACACTTTGGTCAAATTTTTAATTTCGAGCATGGGAGTTGCACTTTGCATCACGCCAGCATAGCATATCAAGATGATGCATGAGAGCGAACGACTTCTGAACGAAAAATACCACGGCCAGAAAAGCGAAGCTTGGCTGGCCGACTGTGCGCGGCTTGAAGCTGGTGAGCCCCTCGCGTATGTGATTGGCTGGGTGCCGTTTTTAGATTGTAAAATTTGGCTCGACTCGCACCCATTAATCCCCCGCCCTGAGACCGAGTTCTGGGTAGAACAGGCAATTATGCGGATTGAGCACCGCCAGCTAGAAGCACCCCGAATCCTCGACCTGTGTGCCGGTAGCGGCTGTATTGGCGTTGCGGTAGCCAAAGCCCTCCCTCACGCTCAGGTAGACTTTGTCGAGCTCGACCCCGCCCACCACACAACTATCGAAAAAAGTGTTCGCGAAAACTGCTCAGTGGAAGATTTACCTGCTACCAGATATATCTTCGGGGGTGATGTATTTGCTGAGATACCGGCTGATACGAAGTACGACTATATACTTTCGAACCCACCCTACATCGACCCAGCGCTCGACCGGACCGAGGCTTCTGTTCGAGATTACGAGCCAGACCTGGCGCTCTATGGTGGCCAGGCTGGTTTGGAGTGTATCGCGCGTATCATTCGTGAGGCATCAGCGTACCTCACGCCTCACGGCGAGCTCTGGCTTGAGCATGAGCCAGAGCAATCGAAGACACTTGCGGCACTGGCTGCTGCAGCTGGGTTTATAGTAACGACCAGCCAAGATCAATACCAGGTGGAGCGTTTTAGCCAGCTAGTGCTACAATAAAGCGGTACTATGCCGACCAGCAGTCTTGCCCTCCCCTTTTTCACTGAAGCGACCACCAGCACAGTATTCTTAGTGCTGTATATTTTTCTGTGCCTCGTTTTTGTGGGCCACTGGCTCGTCGCCAGCTACCACTGGCACACCTTTGGCAGTGAGCGAAAAATATCCAATCTTTCTATTACCATCTATGGCGTTGGTGGATTATTGCTACTAGGCACCATGGGCCTCTTACTCTTTGCTCTGTAAATATGTTGTACGAACGCATAAAACTCGAATCAGACGAAGAGATACTGCAAGTTGTCCGCAAACACTGGTGGATTATTACAACCCGGGTATTGAGTGCGGTCGTCTCAATGCTCATGCCTCTAATATTGTTTGGCACCGCACAGGGATTGCTCAGCGACTATTTCGACACCACAACAGTAACTACTACGTACCAAATTGAATTGTGGTTTATATACCTCGGCTGGGTGCTCTTTCACTGGATTGCCATCGCTAATTTTTGGACCGACCACTACCTCGATCTCTGGGCCATCACCAATCGACGCATTGTTGCGATTGAACAGAGTGGTTTCTTTCACCGCTTTTTAAGCTCATTCCGGTTGGAGCGCTTGCAAGATATGAATATTTCTGTCAAAGGTATCATCCCCACCCTACTCAACTTTGGCCGCATCGAAGCGCAAACTGCTGGCGGCAGTAACGAAGAGTTTGCCACCAACAATATGCCGGACCCCCGTGGTCTTAAAGCGCTCATTATTCGCGCGGCCGATGAACGGCAGCGGGCGCTCGGCACCCAAAACCCACTCAATAGCGACGGCACCAGCTAGCTCGTTGCTTGCGGGCGAACGGTATCGGCGCTATGCTACCTTGCATACTTATGAATAAGAATCTATCAACGCAATCCTATAAAGGCGTCCGCGACTTCTACCCCGAAGACATGGCGGTGCAGCAGTATCTGTTCGATATCTGGGCCCGGACAGCTGAAAGCTTTGGGTTTCAGCGATACGATGCGTCGGTCTTAGAGCCAGCCGAACTCTACCGTGCCAAAGGCGCCGAAAACGAGGAGATGGTTACCGAGCAAACGTACACCTTTACCGACCGAGGCGACCGGGAGGTGACGCTGCGACCAGAAATGACCCCTACCGTGGCACGCATGATTGCCGGACGGGCGAAGGAGCTTGCCTGGCCGGTCCGGTGGTACAGCATCCCTAACCTTTTTCGCTATGAACGCGCTCAGCGTGGGCGCCTCCGCGAGCACTGGCAACTCAACTGCGATATTTTTGGTACCGAAGATATCGCCACCGATGTGGAGATAATCGCGTTAGCCTACCAGATTTTCATGAACTTCGGTGCCAGCGATGAGATGTTCACCATCCACGTTAACGACCGCCAGCTCATGCACCAGCTCTACACGTCGCTCGGGTTAACAGACGAGCAAATAGCTGCCCTCACCCGACTCAACGACCGGCGCGATAAAATGGCAGTCGACGCCTACCGGCTCGAGCTCGACGGTATTACGGGTGATGAGACTATTTCTGAAGAGGTAGTCATGCTATTAGATAAAAGCGACGACCAGACCGACGTCGTCGTTGGGTTGGCGGAGCTGGGGATTACCAACGTGGTGTTCGATAAAAGTTTAGCCCGTGGCTTCGATTACTACACCGGTACTATTTTTGAGTTTAAGGACACTGCTCCAGAGAACAAGCGTTCACTCCTTGGTGGTGGACGCTACGACAACCTCACGACACTGTTTGGTGGCGAACCTGTGCCGGGTGTTGGGTTTGGATTTGGCGATGTCTCACTGCGCGACTTCTTGGAAACCCACGACCTGCTCCCCCAACCAATTACTAGCCCAACCGTTATCGTTGCCCCCATGGGTACCGAGCATAACCTCAGTGCGCAACAGATAGCGCAGGTGCTTCGAACGAGCGGTGTCAGCGTGGCAGTCGATAGCAGCTCGCGCAAAGTTGGTAAAAAACTTAGTGTCGCCGCTGATACGCTCTCTACATATGCGGTTGTTGTCGGTAAGGACGAAATCGCTCGAAACGAGTACACACTGAAAAACCTCGTCGACCACGGTACGACAACTGGTACACTAGAAGACTTAGTGGCCTTCTTGGTAGGCCACGACTAATCTCTATACTGATGCGCTACGTTGTTTTTGATCTAGAAACGCAGAATATCTTTCAAGATACTGGCTCGAGTGACCCGACAAGCTTGGATATTTCGGTGGCGACCGTCTACGACTACGGTACCGATATTTACACCACCGTCACCATCGACGACCTTAATGCGCTCTGGCCCATTATCGAGCAAGCTGACGCGCTGGTGGGCTACAACAGTAACCACTTCGACGTTCCCTTGCTCAATAAGTACTACCCTGGCGATCTCACGACCATTAAGAGTATCGATATGCTTGAGGATATTAAAGCGTCGCTCGGTCGTCGCTTGCGGCTCGACAGCGTAGCGAGTGCGACCGTAGGAGCGAAGAAGAGTGCGGACGGCCTACAGGCCGTCCGCTGGTGGCGTGAGGGTGAAGTCGATAAAATCAAAAAGTACTGCGAGCAAGATGTAAAAGTGACCAAAAAGGTGTTCGACTATGCCCTCGAGCACGGCCACGTCTTATTTAAAGACGGCTACCGCAAACGCGAAATCCCTCTCGACACCAGCGCCTGGACCGAAAAAGAAGAGGTCTCGATGACCCACTCGCTTCCGTTTTAAGCAATATTTGCTAGAGTACCCTCAGACACCAATCAGGAGGACTCAGTCAATGGCACGGAAGACAATTGCTCAGTTAGAAGAGCAACTCAAACAGCGCGATGATGACATCGCTGCCCATAAGTCGCAACTGCTGAAAGCAGGCGAGATGTGCGAGAAGATGAACGAAAAGATTCGTTCTCTCGAGAATGACCTCCAAGAAGCACTGAGGACCATCATACGTCTTGAAATCGGTGAACGTGTTGCCCTAGCGGCAGTTGATTCATTAAATGAAAGTATCGATGAGTTATTGAAGGGTAATATGACTTTCAGGATGACGGTGAAGACCGTCTCTGATACAGAATAAAATAAACTGGAACTACGAGGACCCTGCGGGGTCCTTTTCTTTATGGATTCCCGTAAAATAGATTTGGTTAGCGGAGCGACGAAAACAACTAGCAACCCTGAAATGTTAGGGGTTTCGACATCCAGTAGGTTTAAACTATGTCCAACTTTTCTCTTTATGGCTAAATGAGATGAAATGCGCGGCGCAGGAGAAAATTGATGCGAGTCGTATTTTGAATACGGTGAGCGTCAATTTTTGAACTGCAACAAAGCAGTTCGCTCATTTAGCCGTAAAGAACGATGAATACGACAAAGCCGGCAAGTAATAGCCTGTACCAAATAAAGGGCCAGAGGGAGTACTTACGTACGAACGACAGCATAAAATGGATCGCAATTAATCCCGTCACAAATGAAGCAGCTGCGCCAATCGCGACGGGGGCCAAAGACACGGTACCCTCACTCGTGATAAGCTCGAGCAGCTTCTTACTCCCCGCGCCCAGAATAACCGGCACCGCCAACAAAAACGCAAAGCGGGCCGCCTCGCTGCGCGACAAGCCTAAGAGCATACCGCCGGCAATGGTGGCGCCTGAGCGGGACATCCCAGGAATGAGCGCAGAGGCCTGAAACAGACCGATATAGAGACCTTTTTTAATCGTCATCTCATTGGTCGGTGGTCGCTGGTTGTACACCCACTCAGCGTACGCAAACAAGAGCGAACCAAACACCAGCACGCCAGCCACTAAAAGCGGTGAGCGAAAGAGTGTTTCCATGGTAGACTCTAGTGAAAGACCGAGCAACACCGCCGGCACCGTACCAACCGCAATGGCTTTGAGGAGCAGTAAATCGCGCTCATTCACCGGTAATCGACTCAAAGAGCGCAAGAGTGCCTGGACTAAATTCCAGATATCTTTATGAAAATAGAGAATCACTGCTGCCGCAGTCGCTAGGTGCAAGACGGCATCAAAGGCGAGAGCGTACGTATCGTCAATACCAAATAGACTCCGGGCCAGAATGAGGTGGCCGGTAGAGGAAATGGGTAGAAATTCGGTAGCTCCCTGCAAGATACCAAGGGCGATCGACTCGACGATACTCATTGCCACCAAGTATACCAGGTTTTTGGGCGTGATATACTAAGTGGCATTAGTATTGTTTATTACCTTATTTCTTATGGATCCCATGGAGCAATCAACTAACCCGACGACGGAAGCGACGTCGAACCCCGTTACCCCTGAAGCCACCGCAACCAATCCGTTTGGCCGTAATAGTATCCTCATTCCGGTAGCAATCTTGGCCGGCTTCGGTCTGGTGGCGGCGGCTATCTTTTTTAGTGGTAGCGGGCAACCACAATACGTAGTCGATAATGGTCCGACTGAAAACCAAGTCCAGCCAGAAGACTCGGGCGACCCTGAGAATATCAACCCTGTCACCGAAGACGACTGGATACGTGGTAACCCGAATGCTCCCATTCAAATCGTTGAGTTTTCAGACTACGACTGTCCGTTTTGTAAGAACTTCCACGATACCATGAAACAAATTATGGCTGAGTACGGTCCGAGTGGTCAGGTATCGTGGGTATACCGGCACTTCCCCCTCGCGCAGCTACACCCTAATGCCCCACGCATTGCCTTAGCCGCCGAATGTGTCGGTAACCTGGGGGGCAATGAAGCCTTCTGGACCTTCTCTGACCTCGTCTTTGATGAGCGTGGCACGAATGAGCCCACCAACATCACCCGCCTGGAAGAGTTCGCGGTCACCAGTGGTGTTGATGCCACCGCCTTTAATAATTGTGTTGAAAACGAGGAGTACCTCGACGATGTGCAAGCAGACTTCGATAACGCAGTCGCGGTCGGTGGGCGTGGTACGCCTCATAGCATCGTGATTGTTGGCGACCAAACCGGTGTCATTAACGGTGCGCAACCCTATGGCGCCGTTAAGCAAATTGTTGATAATCTCCTCGCGCAACTCGAAGGCACCGCTCAGTAACGTACGGTCCAAACCACTACCCGCTTCAGCTTATGCTGGAGCGGTTTTTGGTTGCATGAGCGCACAGTATTCGACAACTGCGGGGTCGCACGCCGTTCGTTGCCAGTCACCGCTACTCAAGGCGGCCGCTGCAGCAACCAGGTCGCTTCGTACAGAATCAATTTCCTCGTCGGTAATCGTAAATGTCTCTTCCTTAATCTCACCGCGTGAGGTTGGCTCTACAAACGAGAGTGTCATCGTGCGGGTAGCGCGTTCAGGCTCACCAGCCAACTCAAGTAACAGCGCATAAAACACTAACTGCTGTTTGTAGGCACCGTCGTCGTTCTTAGTCGTACCTTCAATAGCATTGCGACTCTTGGGTTTACCCGTTTTATAATCGACGACGCGCACTACCCGCCCATCCTCGCCGACGTCAAGGCGATCGAGTTTTCCGGTCAGTACGACCTCCGGACAGTCAGGGAGACCGGTCTCTAATACTACAGACAATTTCAATTCTTCAATTGTGCGAGCCGGGAGTGTTGCGTCGAGATGCTCTCGATAGAGGGCGAGTGTTTCTAATGCTCGTTCGTGCTGCGCAGCATACTCAGCCGCACTCAGTGGTTGTCGCGCCAACTCAGTACGTAGCCATCCGTCGAGGTCATTGACACCGGGCAGGTGGCCGGTAGCAGTATAGGTTCGCGTAGCTCGTTCAAGCACATTGTGGATTGCCGTGCCGTACAGTAACGACAACCCTTGCACCTCAGGAATGCGTAATAGATTTTTCCCAACATACAACCAGGGGCTGGTTACGTAGTTATTGAATGAAGTCGCTGAGAAGCCACGCTCAAGAAAAAGAGTGCGTATTAACGTGCCATCGACGCTGCTGGGAACAGCTACAGCACTGAGTGCCGTAGTCGGTGAAAAGGTATCAGCCTCTTGGCTGGTATCACAGACCGTAACGAAAGCCGGATTAAGCTCTGCCAGTAATCGTGACGGGGTGAGTTCTTTTCCTTCGCTACTCTGCTCACTACTCGAGAGGTATAGCGCGTGCCGGGCGCGCGTCATTGCTACGAACATCAGTCGACGCTCATCGTCGAGTGGTTCGACCGCGTCGGCAATACTGCGACGCACTAAGGGGAGTTTAAAGTATTCGGGCTTGGTCTGCCCACCCCAGGTGCGATCGGTACAGTACGGTACAAACACTGCGTTGAACTCAAGCCCTTTCGACTTGTGCGCTGTCATTACCTGAATGGCTTCGGTCGCCGCATTAATGTACGGCGCAGTCAGTGGTAAATGGTACTGACGTCGTATGGTGAGCCCTGACACTACCGACTGCACACTACTAGCGTTCTGATGGCGAACCAATGATTCTATTTCGTCGTATAACCGTCGAACGACACGCGTGCCCTCAATCGGGTCGTGCCGTATAACGTAGGCTAAAAAACCACTCTGCTGCAATATCTGCTGGACAATACGGTGCGGAGGCATAGTCGCACTCGCGGTACGCGCCGTCGCTATGGTGTGCCAGAGCGCGTCGACTGACTCAGGGTCATCGAGACCAAGCTCAGCGTGTACCGCTGTATCAGACAAAATCATTGTCAGTGGCCGATCGTATCGCTGTGCCGCCAAAATGCGTGTTCTATCGGCAGTGGAGAGTTGCCAGTACGGAGCCAGTACCACCCGCGCCAGCGCAATCGTATCTGCCGGGTTGGCTACCACCCGCAATAACGTCTCAAGCTGTTCAGTAATGGGATGGTGAAGAATATCGCCATCGGCCGAGGCGGCCACCACCTGCCCCTGACTCCGCAAGAGACCAGCCACGTGTTCAACTTCGCGGTTGGTGCGCACAATGACGGCTATCTCATGCGCCGGTACACCGGCGGCCACCTGCGCGGCGACGGTGCTCACGAGCCAGTCATCCTCGACTGCTTGGTGGTGAAACGTTCGTTGCTCCACTGTTGCAGTATCGACCGCAGCGGCCGTAAGTGGTACGCGCAAGTCCATGAGTGGCCCCTCCTCGACCGCCACCAAGCTGTGTGCTGCATCAAGCACTGGTTGCCCTGAGCGATAATTTGCAGTTAAGGTAATCGTTTTGGTGTCGGGGTATACATCAGTAAATTTTAAAAAGTTCTCAAGCGAGGCACCCTGAAAGCGGTAGATCGCTTGCTTCTCGTCACCTACTGCAAATATATTTGGTCGCGTATGATACGACACTATCAACTCCAACAGAGTATTTTGCGTACCATTGACGTCCTGGTGCTCATCGGCCAAGACGTACTGGTAGGTCTCCTGCACGTCGCGTAACATCGACTCATCACGCTGGAGTGCCGCGACCGTCTCAAGGAGCATGTCGTTAAAGTCATACCAATGCGCCTGGCCGAGTGCAGCCTGGTAGCGATCGTAAACAAAAGCGAGTTCGTGGTTTTTAGCGATGCTTTTTTCGAGCTCGGCGTAGGCACCGCGCACCTTACCTTTATGTGCTCCCTTCTCATGCACACGCGGCTCAGCGGCGAGGGTTGCCTCCTGCTCAGCTATAATCTCGCGCAGTGCTGTGGGTGTAACAAACTCTTGCTTCAGGGTACCAATCATACGCTGGACGTGTGGCACGTACAGGGTCGGATTTCCCGCTGGCCGCAACCGGGTTATCTCGGTACTGGCGAGAATAGTTTCGAAGAGTTCAAGCTGCTCGAGGTCAGTCACGGCACGACCACCCGCAATGGTGGGGTAGGCGTCTGGATAACGCGCAATAAGGTGATTAGCCAAACCATGGAAGGTAAAAATAGCTACCCGGTAGGCCTCAGCGCCAATGTAGTGACGAAGACGGTCGCGCATTGCTTTAGCTCCACTGTCGGTAAACGTGAGCGCGAGAATATGTTCGGGTGCGGTGTCAGTCTGGCGCAGGATATTGGCAATCCGTAGAGCCAAAATCTGCGTTTTACCGGTCCCCGGCCCGGCAATCACCATGACCGGACCCTCGATGGTATCGACTGCTTCTCGCTGTGCGTCGTTCAGTGTGGTATACGCCTGGTCGAAGGTGGCCGTGAGCGCGGCACTGCGTTGTGTAGACATTGCTGCAGTATACCAAAAACACCCACGACTAGCGCGGATGTATTCGGGCGACAGCAGTTTAGGTTGCCGGCTGTTGTTTTAACAGGTACGTCAAGACTGGCGGCGTTATTAGCGTCGTTAAAATTACCATAATGATAATTACCGAAAAAACGCCGTCAGTCACCACACCCAACCCAGCGCCAATTGTGGCAAAAATGAGTCCTACTTCCCCACGGGGGACCATCCCGAAACCAACAATCCACTTATTAACACCCGCGCCCGCAAAGAAGCCAGCCACAATTTTGCCCGCGAAAGCAACTACCGTGATACCAAGTGCGCTGAGAATAATGGTGGTGTCAGCAAAAGTCGTCAAATCGACCGCCATACCGGTCACGACGAAAAAGATTGGTACAAATACCTGTGCTACTGGCTCAATCAAGTCTTCAATGTGACGATGTTCGTAGCGGTGCACCAAATCTGCAATCTTACCCTTTGCCGGTCCCGTTACTTCGTCTTGAATAAGTGCCAGTTCCTCAACGTACTCCGGTCGGCGAAAGCGCCGGAAGACCACCGCATCGAGAATGAGTCCACCGGCAAAGGCACCAATGATGGGTGCGAGCCCCATCTGCGCGGCTACGTAGGCAAACAGAAGGCCGACCGAGAACGCCAGGGTAAACTTCATACCCACCCCAGCATGAATCTTTGAGAAAAAGAGACTCAGGTGTGGCGCAAGTAGTTGCCCGAGAACAATAGCGCCACCTAAGAAGAGAAGGGCTTTGAGAATAATAATCGCCACGGCGCTACCAGTAATTGCCCCTACCGTTGCGATAGCTGAGACCACCGCCAAAATAATCAGACCCATCACGTCGTCGATGACGGCCGCTCCTAGTACAATTTGACTCTCGCGTGTTTGAAGTTTGCCAAGATCTTTAAAGACCCGGGCGGTAATACCGACCGACGTCGCGGTCAGGGCAGCACCCAGAAACAGCAACGTAGTGGTGCCTGCCTCAGGTAGTAACCAAGGGCCGACAATGTATACACCGAGTCCAAACGGTACCACCACTCCCGCGATCGCGACGAGTACTGCTGGTAAGCCAACTTTCGTCATTTCTTTAAAGTTCGATTCGAGACCAATCTGGAACAGGAGTATCACGACACCGAGCTGCGCTAAAAAGGCAATAATGGCGTCTTGTTTGATTGGCTCAAAGATGGTGATACCAACAAGGGCGAGGTTACCCAACACCACACCAACCAAAAGTTCTCCTAAGACCGACGGCTGGCCGAAGCGCTCGATAAGACTCGAGGCCTTGGCAGCGAGAAGTATCACCGCAATGAAGAGGAGCGCGGTGGTGTGCGCACTGTCGCCGCCGGCACCCCAAACTACCATCGGTAGAGTGGCGGCGACTCCAGCCGCAAGCACAGCATACACTGATAATCGGGACATCTGCGTTAAAGCTTTCATGCCGAAATAATCGTTCTGTATCGTTCTAGAAATAAAAGGTGCGCAGGACTGGTGCGCAGAACGTCGGACATACTACTCCTCTAATTGTAGGTGTCAACTTAATTGGAGTTGATAACTACACTGGTGTGTGGTCTGGACAGACGCGCACTTCGCGCTACAATAAATCTATGGACTTAAAAACGATTATCAAAGACGCGGTCGTAGTATCTGAAGCGGCGAGCTTAGCAGACGCCCTACATGCTATGAATACCGGATACACCAATACCTTATTGGTAGCTGGCGATGACGGCAAACTCGTCGGTGAGGTGAGTGTATCTGACCTCTTTGACGCTATTATCCCTGTCGACACCTCCGGCGACCAGGCGTTCGCGCACCTCGAAGATGAAGCCGCCTTTAAAGCGTCTGTTCATGAAGCCCAAGATACACCGGTAGCAGAGTTTATGTCGACTGACTTTGACACCGTTACCCCCGATGGCACTTTGCTCCAGGTGGCAGCAGTGGCGATTGGCCAAGGCCGGGCGCGGATTGCTGTGGTTGACCACGATGGCCGTCCCGTCGGTATTATCTCTCGCAGCGGCCTTAAACAAGTACTCGAGGCCTACCTCTAGTCGACCCCACCAACGACAAATGGTCTAGGAGTCCCCTAGACCATTTGTTGTAGTAGGCTGTCTGCTGCGCTGAAATTGTAGTAATTGGATGAGATGCGCGGCGCACAAGGAAAATAATTGGAGACGTCCGTCGAGATACGGTGACAATTATTTTCTGTCGTACAAGAAAGGAAATCGACAATTTCTGTGATCTCAGAGTTAGTAGGACTTGAGACGTCGCGCTTTGTCGTGCTGACGTATCTTCTCCAGCGCCTTAGCTTCAATCTGACGAATACGCTCACGCGTTACCCCAAATTCTTTACCCACCTCTTCGAGCGTGTGGTACGTGCCGTCGAGCAAGCCATGGCGCATCTCGAGAATTTTGCGCTCCTTCTCTGAAAGCGTATCAAGAATTTCCATAATTTGATCGGTCAAGATACTATGCGCAACTTCTTGGTCGGGTGAAACCATTTTCTCGTCAGAGATGAAGTCAGACAGCCGTGAGCGGTCGTCGTCGTCACCAATCGGTAGCTCGAGCGAGATGGTGTCTTGGCTAATCTTTTCGATTTGGTAGACCTTCTCTACCTCAATATCCATCTCCGTAGCAATCTCTTCCGGCATCGGGTCGCGACCAAGGTCTTGCGCCAGTCGACGCGACACTTGTTTGTACTTAGCCATAGTCTCTACCATATGGACTGGGATACGGATGGTACGTGACTGGTCAGCCAACGCACGGGTAATCGCTTGGCGAATCCACCACGTAGCGTAGGTGGAGAACTTAAAGCCCTTGGTGTGGTCAAACTTATCGACAGCTTTAAACAGACCGAGATTACCCTCTTGAATCAAATCGAGTAGGGTGAGGTCGGGCGAACGACCAACGTACTTTTTCGCAATCGAAACAACTAAACGCAGGTTCGCCCGAGCAAGCAGATTACGCGCTTCTTCATCGCCTGCTAGTATTCGCTTAGCCAGGTCTTTCTCTTCTTGCGCGGTCAAGAGTGGGTACTGCCCAATTTCACGAAGATACATCTGAATTGAGTCGTAGCTAGAGTCGTTGCGCCGGTAGGCATTCTTTTGGGCTAAGACGGCTTCGGTCGTATCGTCGCCGAGCATACCGCCACTTTTAAGTACATCAACATTGGCGACTTCAAAACGCTCGTAGAGAGCATCGAGAAATGCGACATCACGCTCAATCGACGGGAAAAAGCGCATGATTTCGTCATACGTCACGTAGCCGCGGTCACGACCCATTTTCAGCAATTCTTCGGCTTTATCCTGTTGCTCCCGTTGTGCTTTTGTCGGCTTAGCTGGTGTAGCTACTTTTTTTATTGGACGTTTAGCTGGTAGCACCTTTTTGACTACTTTTTTCGAAGTAGCCTTTACTGGAGCTTTGCTCGCTGTCTTTTTCGTCACCTTCTGGGTAACTTTTTTGGTGGTTTTGGCAGTAGTTTTTTTGGTGACCTTTTTGGTCGTACCCACTGATTTTGCTGCCTGTGTAGTAGCTTTTTTTGCTACTTTTTTTGGTGCCGCTTTTTTGGTTGTGGTTTTTTTGCTTGGCATCAATATAAAAAATCCCAACTATCTACGGGATAGCGCACACTATACGCTATATACACAATAACGCAATGAGCTACCCCGTAAAAATTGACTCTGTGAGTACGTCGCCACTTAGTTTTTGTGTCAGCGCCTCAATCTGCGCTAGTAATGTAGTTTCATCTGCGTCTGGTGCATGCAAGGCAGCCCGCAGCTCACGCAGCTCTGCTCGGTAGGTCTGCTGTCGTAACTCTTCTAAATACGCAGCCACCTCGGCTCGTATCTGAGCTGGCGAGTAGGTTGCTAATTGCTCTTCTAACTGAAAACTCAACTGGTTAACCGTCTCCGCGATTGCGTCTGTATCGGTGACTGCTCGACCAGTAATGCGTTCAAAGTAAGTCGCTACAACCGACTGACTCGTTGTTTCAAGTAGTGGGTACACCGCTTGAATGTAGGCGCGGACCGAATCGAGTCGCGTAGTGGTATTGGTAGTTGGACTTGCTACAGGTGGCGGTTCCGTAGCGGTCTGCCCTGGCACGTCAGTTTGGGCTTCGAGGAACCGAGCGAGCTCAAGTCGAATCGCTGTCTTTTCTATATCAAGGGCATGCGCTACCACACCTACAAAATGCTCTTGGTCGATATGGTTTGGGATTGTGGCCACAAATGGTAACACCTCCTCGCGTACCTGCAGCTTAAAGGTGCGTTCGTCTTTTTGTTGTTCGCGGAGTACCGCGAGTAAAAACTCAATCACATGTGAGGCAGCGCCAATATACGACTTAAATCGACCCACATCATCATGAATAATATCAGCCGGGTCTTCTCCTTCTGGCAAGCGTGCTACTTTTACATCCATGCCGCGCGCCAGCATGACCGTTGCCGCCTTCTTTACCGCGGCAATACCAGCCCGGTCGGCATCGAGTGCTAACACACAACGATTAGAAAGTCGTTGCAGCAGCGCCACGTGGTGTGATGTCAGGGCCGTACCCGAGACCGCCACCGCGTTGTGATATCCAGCCTGGTGCGCCAGTACGACGTCAAATTGCCCTTCAACAATAAGCGAAAAGTTCATTTTACGAATGCCCTCTTTGGCACGATGGTAACCGTAGAGCGCCTCACTCTTCTTAAACAACGGGCTCTCCGGCGAATTAACATACTTGGGTGCCTTATCGTCGGGGTGGAGCAACCGTCCCGAAAAAGCAATCACCCGCCCAGACGGATCAAAAATGGGGAACATCACGCGGTCACGAAATACGTCGTACGGCTCTTTCCCCGCTTCGCCTTTAATAAGACCAACCGTTCGCAATGTATCGGTCGTTACCTGTTTAGCTTCGAGAGTGGTCTTACCTTCTCGCCAGTCATTGGGGGCATAGCCAATCCGCCATTGCTTCGCTGTCAGCCCACTTACCCCACGATCTTTAAGGTACCCGATTGCCTCCTCATGCTCACGTAACGTTTGTTCGTAGAACACCGTAGCGGCCTCCATCGCAGCGTAGTGGTTGTCGCGCTCGGTCCTCTTCTTGGGGTCTTCCCGGACCAGCTCAACCCCGGCTTTATCGGCCAGTATCTTTAACGCCCCCTTAAAGTCGACCCCTTCCAGTTTTTCGATAAAGGTAAAAATGTCGCCTCCTTGGTTAGTCGAAAAACAGTAGTACATCCCCCGGTCGGGCGAGACGTAAAACGATGGCGTGCGCTCGTTGGTAAACGGCGACTTTCCCTTAAGGCTCTTCCCCGCCGGTTTTAGTTCAACGTACTGACCAACCACCTCGACAATATCGAGCCGTTCCTTTATCTGTTGCACCGCATCACCCGAAACCATAGTACAAGCATTGTACCGGAAACCGACCCGGCGCACACCTTGCAACATCACTGAATCTTTCGTAGTTTTATTGGTAAATGCTCTTTGGAGGTGAAAATGATCTGGATTGAAATCACCAATAGCGTGGTAGGACGAGCCGGCTTGTACTCTGAGCTGCGCCGACAAGGTCAGTTACGCTTTGTACACACGTATAAGGCACATATGAGTTATGCGGACGGTAGTAACGTGATCAATTTTGCAGTCACTCGTGATTCATCGGCTGCACTCTTTGGTGGCGTCTTAGAACGGTACGGGAAAACGTGTGAGTGCCCACCATCTCGCCCGGGTCGGCCATATCATGCGGTTGTTCATGATAAGACAGAACTTTTTCCGTTTGGCTTGCGGCTGTATGACCCGAATATCGCAATCGGTACCACCTACGTGGCGAAGGGCCTGACGTACGCAGTGCAGTCATGTTCCACCATGGACCAGCCATGACTGAAGGTTGCTTCACCGTCGTTGGTGGAGCAAAAGGATTTGTTAGCTGGAAAGAACATTTCTTGAAGCTCTACCAACAGGCAAAGACCCAAGAGATTCGCGTGTGGGTGCAGCCCCGCGAGCTACCCGCATATCTAACCCACCTCTCCCGCTAGTCGGGTGAGATTTTTTTAATTACTAAAAAACACCAGGCAGTGCCTGGTGTTTTTATGCGATACAATTTGTCACTGCTTAGTCTTGCGTAAGCCTATGCAATAGCGACAGAAACGGAGGAAGCTACGCTTCGTCTTCAGTTGTCTGAATCGAGGCAATCATCTCCTGCTTCTCACTACCGGCAAAACCAGTACCAGCGGGGATAAGGCGGCCGATGATAACGTTTTCCATCAGACCAGCCAGGCTATCTTCACTCCCCTTCACCGCCGCGTTAATGAGGACGCGGGTCGTGTTTTGGAATGAGGCAGCCGACAGGAAGCTCTTACGTGAGAGCGAGCTCTCTGTAATACCGGTGATGAGTTTCTCACCTTTCGCACCCTCTTTGCCAGCGTCTTTGAGTTTGTTGTTGGTGTCAACGTAGATCCACTCTTCGACAATCTCGCCCGGCGTAAAGTGTGAGTCGCCCGCGAGCGTAATCTTCACACGACTCATCATTTGCTTCACAATCAGCTCGATATGCTTACGGGCAATGGTTACACCTTGTAGTTCGTAGATTTTATTAATCTCAGAAATAATGTAATCCTGGGTTGGTTCAACCCCACCAAACTTGAAGAGTTCCGGGAGGTGCGCTGAACCGTCGGTCATCAGCTGTCCGGCCTGTACCGTATCGCCTTTACCGACAGTAACCACACGACGAGGTGACACTTCGTACTCGACATTGTCCTTCTTCTTTGGTGCACCAGGTGCATTCATATCTGGTGCCATCACGATGACACGCCCATTACCCTCGCGACGAATTTCTGAAATAACACCCGTGTGCTTCGCGACAACTGCCGGAATCTTAGGTTGCCGCTTCTCAAAGACCTCCTCTACACGCGGAAGACCTTGCGTTACGTCACCACCCTGACTCGCTGCACCACCGGCGTGCTTCGTATTCATCGTTAGCTGGGTACCTGGCTCGCCAATCGCTTGCGCAGCCACCGTACCCACCGCTTCACCGATATCAACCAGTTTGTTGGTGGTAAGATCGATACCGTAACACTGCTGACACACGCCCCGGAGGGTCTTACAGGTCATCGGTGAGCGTACGACGACCGTCTCGCAAGTACTCTCCTCTACCGCAATGGCGTCGCGGCGACTGAGCATATGTCCTTTTTTGAAGAGCACGGTACCCTTAGTGTCAGCCGCATCTTCAGCGAGCACGCGACCCTTGATGGCTTTCGAGAACGCAATTTCAATACCAGAAGCAGAAATCCGATTGATTTGCGTGCCAGCCTTAGTCTTACAATCGGCCTCGGTCACAATAGCGTCTTGCGCGACCACGAAGAGACGGCGGGTCAGGTAGCCGGCTTTAGCCGTCTGCAGGGCAGTATCAGCCAATCCTTTACGCGAACCGTGGGTGGTGTTGAAGTACTCAATTGGTGAGAGTCCCTCTTTCATCGAAGAAATAACGGGCGTCTCAAGCGTCTCACCACGAGTGTTTACAATCAGCCCTTTCATACCGGCCATCATCGCAATTTGCCCCATCGAACCACGCGCACCCGACTTCCACATCTCGTAGGCTGAGCCGTGCTCATCGAGTGTTTCTGGTAGCAGCTGCTCGATATCACTTTTTGCTTTGTGCCAAATATCGACAATCATGCGGCGACGTTCAGCTCGAGAAATGAGTCCTTCATTGAAGAAGTCATACACGCGCTGCTCCTCTTCGCGCGCACCGACGACCACCTTGTCTTTGTCCACCGGGACGATAACGTCGTCAATTCCCCAAGTAGTACCAGATACGGTTGCGTACTGGAACCCAAAGCGCTTCAGTTTATCGACAATCGGCGGTACCGCATCAGTACCACGGTCATCGATAATATCGATGATAATCTGGAACAACGTTTTTTGTACGACCGTATCGTTAATGAAGGGATGGTCACTTGGTAACACCGAGTTAAAGAGTAGCCGACCGACAGTCGTCTCAAAGAGTTGCCCTTCGTACTGAGCGTACTTTGGTGTATCAGTGGCGAGCACCTTAATCTTGGCGCGGAAGTCGACCAAGTTGTAGTCATACGCGTTAATCGCATCGTTAGGTGAGCTGAAGTACTTACCTTCACCATGCGCACCATCAATGGCTTTCGTCATCCAGTAGGCACCGAGAGCCATATCCAAGAGTTTCTCAGACACTACTGGTTCGCTCGAACCTGGTTTAAGGATATTTTTGTTCGCTGAGATAATCTCGGCTGCCTCCAGCTGTGCCTCTTCAGAGAGCGGTACGTGGACTGCCATCTGGTCGCCATCAAAGTCGGCGTTAAAGGCACGACACACGAGTGGGTGTACCTGAATTGCGTTACCTTCAATGAGGACCGGGCGAAATGCCTGAATACCCTGCCGGTGGAGTGTTGGTGCACGGTTTAAGAGCACATGTTTACCGTCAATCACATCTTCAAGGATTGCCCATACCTCGGGCACCCCATCTTCAATGAGTCGGCCAGCTCCACGAATGTTATAGGCCAGTTCTTGGCGAAGCAATTCCGCAATTACAAATGGGCGGAATAGTTCCAGCGCCATGTGCTTCGGTAGACCACATTCGTCAAGATCGAGCTCCGGACCGATCACAATGACGGAGCGCCCCGAGTAGTCGACTCGCTTACCGAGGAGGTTCTGGCGGAAGTACCCCTGCTTACTCTTGAGGTAATCTGACAGCGACTTGAGCGGTCGGCGCTGCGCCTGACTCATCGCCGAGTAGGCCGTATTACCATGACGGATTGAGTTGTCGATAAGAGCATCGACTGCCTCTTGCAAGATACGCTTCTCGTTTCGGAGAATCACATCCGGTGCCATAATATCGATCAGTTTCTTCAATCGGTTATTACGGTTGATAACCCGCCGGTAAAGATCGTTTAGGTCTGAGCTGGCATGGCGACCACCCTCAAGCGCCACCATCGGTCGCAGCGCTGGTGGAATGACCGGAATACGGGTGAGAAACATCCATTCCGGACGTACGCCGGCGTGCACCATACCGCGAATGAGCGAGAGACGCTTGTCGAGCTTAACGCGCTCAGCCGCTCCTGCCTTCGTACGCTCTTCTTCAAGACGGGTGCGTAAAGCTTCGAGATCGATGTTTTTAAACAGTTCGTACACACTCTCTGCGCCGATCTTGGCTTCAAAGAGGTTTGAGTACTTCATCGAGAACTTGTGGAAGTCGTTCTCATCGAGTACGGTGCCCTGCTTAATGCGCTCGATTTCTTTTTTGGTTTCGTCGGCGCGCTCCTTGAGTGCCACCTTGGCATCATCGTTGTTGAGCTCCTTCAGCTTTGTCTTGTACTCAGTCTCGAGCTCACTGAGGAGTCGTGCCCGCTCGGTTTCCGACACGTTCGTAATGATGTAGCCGGCAAAGTAGATTACCTTCTCGATTGATGCGGCCGTGATACCAAGAATGAGCGCGATGCGGCTCGGTACCCCACGCAAAAACCAGATGTGCGAGACCGGTACACACAACTCAATGTGTCCCATTCGCTCGCGTCGAACGATGGCTCGCGTTACTTCGACCCCACACTTCTCACACTCAATACCCTTATACCGAATACCACGATACTTCTTACACGAACACTCAAAGTCTTCGACGGGGCCAAAAATGCGCTCATCGAATAGTCCGTGCTTCTCTGGCCGCTGGGTGCGGTAGTTAATCGTCTCTGGCTTGGTGACCTCGCCGTGGGACCACTCGAGGATACTATCGGGCGCCGCCAGCTTCAGACTTACCTCGCTGAGGTCAGCTGGTTTGCGACGTGGGCGCTTAGTTGGCGCTGCCGCGGTGTTTGTCTCGTTGTTTGTTTCTGTTGCCATAGTGAATGTATTACGAGTGGTTACTAATCGTTGCGATGTGACTCAATCCCAGAGTCAATATCGCGGGCTAATTTGACGTCGAGCGCAAGACCTTTCAATTGGTTTACGAGTACGTTAAAGGCCGCCGGGGTGTGTGGGTGGCTAATCTGCTCGCCACGCACAATGGCGTCAAAGGCAGCCGAACGTCCCACAATATCGTCTGACTTAATAGTGAGCATCTCTCGCAGGGTGTAGGCGGCACCGTAGCCGAGGAGTGCCCAGACCTCCATTTCTCCAAAGCGCTGTCCACCAATTTGCGCTTTACCACCAAGCGGTTGCTGGGTAATAAGGCTGTATGGACCAATCGACCGCATGTGAATCTTATCTTCCACCATGTGGTGCAGCTTCAAGATGTACATGTAGCCGAGCGCGGTCTTCTTCGCAAACTCTTCACCAGTACGACCGTCACGGAGCTGGATTTTTCCATCCTCGGGGAGACCGGCTGCTTTAAGCTCGGCTTTCACATCGTCTTCTGAGGCTCCCGCAAATGGTGGTACGACTGCCTGATACTCGAGAGTATTAGCCGCCATACCAAGGTGCAGCTCAAGAATTTGGCCGAGGTTCATACGACTCGGTACACCTAGTGGTGTAAGGAGAATATCCACCGATCGACCATCTTCCGTAAATGGCATATCTTCCTCGGGCAGGATACGCGAGATAACGCCCTTGTTACCGTGTCGCCCAGCCAGCTTATCACCAACCGATACGTTACGAATTTGCGCTACGGTAATGTGGATACGCTTAATGACGCCACTCTCGAGATTATCACCATTCTCGCGAGTAAATACTTTCACGCCGATAATGCGCCCCTTCTTGCCGGCCTCGAGACGAAGACTAGTATCTTTTACATCTTTAGCTTTTTCACCGAAGATTGAGCGTAGGAGTCGCTCTTCTGGGGTCAGCTGCGTCTCACCTTTAGGAGTTACCTTACCGACCAAAATATCGCCTGCACGGACTTCGGCTCCGACACGGATGACACCGTTCTCATCGAGGTTACGGAGCTTCATCTCCGACACATTAGGGATATCGGGAGTAGTTACCTCAGGACCAAGCTTGGTGTCGCGGACGGCCACGTCGAATTCTTCGAGGTGAATAGTTGAGAACTTACTCTCTTTTACTAACCGCTCAGAAATCACAATCGCGTCCTCGTAGTTCGCCCCGCTCCAGCTCATAAACGCCACCAGTGCGTTTTGTCCGACAGCCATCTTGCCGTTATCGGTCGATGTGGTATCAGCGAGCAAGTCACCGCGTTTTACCTTTTGTCCTACGGCTACTGCCGGTCGGTGGTAGAATGCCGAGAAGTCATTCGTCTTCTGAATGGTACTAAGGGGGTACTCATCTTTCTTACCGTCCTTGGTCTTTACCACAATGTGCTCAGCATCGACTTCGAGTACCTCACCCGCCTCGCGCGCAATGAGTACCCGGCCGGTGTCGAGCGCCGCCATTTTTTCAATACCGGTCGACACAATCGGTGCCTCAGGCAACACACACGGGGTTGCCTGCTTCTGCATGTTTGAACCCATCAAGGTACGGTTGGCGTCGTCGTGGTTCAAAAACGGAATCATCGACGTCGCAACAGAAAAGGCTTGGTTGGTAGCTACGTCCATGTACTCGACATCTTTGACGTCGACCACTCGTGGCTCACCGCCGCGTCGAGCCTCTACCAAGGTTTCTTTAATCTTACCCTTATCGTCGATCGGTAGACCCGCGTGACCAATGGTGTACTGCTCTTCTTCGTGTGCGTTAAGGTAAACGATTTCGTCGGTCACGACTCCTTTGGTGACCTTCGCGTACGGTGTCTCGATAATGCCAAACCGGTTTACTCGAGCGTACATCGATAAACGGAGAATGAGACCAATGTTTGGTCCCTCTGGCGTATGAATCGGACACAGTCGCCCGTAGTGACTCGTGTGAACGTCGCGCACTTCAAAGCCGGCGCGCTCTCGCGTGAGACCACCCGGACCGAGCGCCGACATGGTGCGCAACCCTTCGAGCTCAGAGAGTACGTTCTGTTGCGGCATAAACTGCGACAGCTGATTGGTGGTGAAGAATTCCTTAATTGCCGCCTGGAGTGGGCGCGGGTTAAGAATCTGAATCGGTAGAGAAGTTTCTGCTTCAATCGTACTCATCCGGTCTTGGATGTTGCGCTTCATGCGGGTCATACCTACACGCATTCGCTGCTGCAGCATCTCGCCAAAGTACCGCACGCGACGGAATCCAAGGTGATCGATATCGTCTGGCAGTGCGTTTGGGGTGTGGTTCTTTTCAATGATGCCTTCGATGACAATTTTTAAGTCATCAAGACTTACCGTGCGCTCAGCAGTTGCCTTGGCATCGGTTGAGCGACCGTTGCGCTCGTTAAAGTGGTGGCGACCAATTTCTGAAAGGTCATACCGCTGCTCACTGAAGATAGAGTCGACGAATTCCTTCGCACTATCAATCGTCGCCAAGTCACCGTCACGGAGGCGCTTATAGATTTCTAGGTACGAATCGTCAACTGTTTTGGCTGGGTCCTTGGCTAGTGTTGCCTTCATGTACTCTTCGCCGCGCTCAACGTCTTTAAAGAGCTTTATCATGTCCTCGTCTTTCTCAAGACCGAACACTCGCAGCAGTGAGCTGATTGGGAACTTCTTCTTACGGTCAATTTTTACGTAAATCAGTCCGTCGGCCTCAGACTCAATCTCGACCCACGCGCCGCGGGCAGGAATAAGCTTGGCACCAAAGAAGGTGCGACCTTTGATATCGTTAGACGTGTAGAAAATACCGTAGCTACGCGCCAGCTGCGGGACAATCACGCGCTCAACCCCATTAATGATAAAGGTGCCGTGCTCGGTCATTACCGGTACGTCGGCAAAGAAAATCTCCTGATCTTTCTCTGAGTCGAAGGTTTTATTCTTGAGAATTACCGTTGCCCGTAGCGGCGCGTCGTAGGTAAGTTTATTGGCCTTGGCAAACTCCGGGGTACACTTTGGGGCACCCAGTTCGTACTTTTTAAATTCGAGTTCGAACTTCTTTTCTGAATAATCGGCGATTGGCGAAAACTCTTTCAGAATTTCCTTAATACCATCAGTTACGAGCCACTCGTAGCTCTTGAGCTGTGGCTCAATGAGGTTCGGAAGCTCGACGCGCGGTGCGGGCACGTGCGCGAACACTTTCTCGGGGAGCTGGCCAACGGTCTTACCGCTGCGCAGCGCATCACCTTGTACTGCATCACTCATAGGTATGATATGAATGTTAAATACACAACAATACACACAAAAAGCCCCATTCCCAATGGCTTTTATCGCGTGTCTTTAGTTGTGCACGGTTACTAATTGCATCACGTAATTGTGACAGAGCGCGCGAGCCCGAAGGCCCCCACACAAATACATGACCAACTACTTCCCACCTGTCCGTGACTCATTCGCTTGCAGCAGAGTTCGTTAGTGGCCAGAGTGTACCAGAGACATAAATCTTTGCAAGTCTTTGACGTCGCCCCAGGCAACATGAAAAAAGGTAGTGTGCGGGTGTACCAGAGACGTAAATCTTTACAAGTCTTAGTCATTGCTCTCTAACAATAGGCAAAATAGCAAAACGTGAGTCACAAATTCAGGTTTTAATACTTGATTTATACATAAAATTCGCTGGACTCGTAAACATCAGCTTATTTCAAGCGTGTTCATGGATCGTTCTGGCTGGCTGAGTGAGTTACTTGATTCACTCGTTGTATTTGAGCGTTCCGTGCTGGGGTTTCGAATCAATCCTACAAATCGGAAGCTGCATAAGATCAAACGGCAGCAGTTGCGCCTCTTCATTCCGAGTCAGCTCGGCAAAGGGGTGCATAACATAATACGGTCGGGCGCTATTGCCAGCACCCAAACCGAATGCGCTGGCTACCAGATTACCCCAAAGCCTAGGGCACAGCCTGGCACCATGTGGTGCCAGGCTATTCTTTTGCCCGACGCTTTTCAATATCGGCGTGGTTGCCCGAGAGAAACACTTCGGGAACGGTAAATTTTTTATTTTTAAATGTTATGGACTCAGGGCGGGTATACGTCTCCCCCGTAGTCGCCCGCTCGTCTTCAAGCGACTCGAAGGTGCCGAGTACCCCTGGCACTTGGCGTGAGACTGAATCAACAATGGTAAGAGCTGGCAACTCCCCGCCGGTAAGTACGTAATCACCCACGCTCACCTCCTCAGCGTTAAGCGCCTGCTTCACCCGCGCATCGATACCTTCATAACGCCCACTAATGAGCACCAGGTGGTCATATTTTTTGGCGTACTGTTTGGCTAGGGTATTGGTAAGCTGCGTGCCCCGGGGCGACATGATGAGCGTCTTCACCTTCTTTTGGTCGCGCTTGCGCCCCACCGCTTTTTGCCACGCCCGTAAAATTGGCTCTGCTTGCATCACCATCCCCGGCCCACCCCCATAAGGTCGATCATCAACCCGCTTGTGCTTGTCTTTGGTGAAATCACGCGGGTTGTAGTACGCAACCGTAATTTTTTTACCCTTTGATTTCGACCCGGTACCTTTGTTTGTTTTTTGAGCTCTACCAAGAATACTAGAATCGGTGTAGGTCTTACAGACGTCTGGGAAGAGAGTAATGACGTGGAAATGCATACTGCAATACTACAGGGTTAGTCAACAAAATAAAATAGTACAGTTAACTGTACTATTTTCTTATGCCGAATGTAGTTCTGTTCGTAATTTCATCCACAACTTCCCCATTTGATTTTCGCCCGTATTGTCTGCGCCGGTGCCCCAAAAATAGTCGGTATCGTACACTTTGAGCAACTCTCTGCTGCCAGTCGCGAGTAGGACTTCACGCACATCATTGTGCTGGGCTAATTTGGCGCGAAAGATACGCTCCATCAGTGCCAATTTATCAAAGTCTGGTACGAGCTGATTGGTTTGCTTGGCAACTTGTCCGGCGCGCCAGGCATCCATCGGGCTGCGCGCATCGCTAATGGGCTGACGTGCCTCAGGTACTGCCCGCAGCGCTTGATAGGCATGCTCGACGGTTTTGTACACCACACCGTCTAACTCGACCTCGTGGGCCGAGAAGGGTGAGAGGTCGTGCAGTCGTGTCTCGAGAAAATTAATCGGCTCAGATGAATCTGGTTCCCAGTCGAGACCGAAAAATAGATGGTCGGGGTTAGACATAGCTAAACTGTAGCATACACAAAGACCGGTGCGAAGCACCGGTCTTTGTGACCTCATATTTTGAACATCTATAAATGAGATGAAATGGAAAACGCAACAAAATCTAATTCACTGAGTACAGTTCGAGGAAGACAAGAAAAAAGACCCGACTGGGACGAATGCTCCAGGGAGGGTCTTTTTTCGCAGTCTGACAAAGAAATGTGCCAGTGGGTTAGATTTTGAGGTCTTCGATAGCTTTATCGAGGTGCTCATCTGACGCCACTTCTGGCTCTGGTTCGCCACTCATCGTAATGGCGTCGTCGACATCATCGGTGCGATCAATGCGGCCGCCCTCTGGTTCGTTAATTTTAAGATTGACGCGGGCGTCGTGCTTCATACCGACCACGCGTAGAAGCGTGCGGATAGCCTTGGCAGTATTGCCACTGCGACCAATAATCTTACCCATATCCTCGGCGTGTACATCGAGGGTAAGTAGTACTCCCATTTCGTCAACGGTACGATTAATTTTTACGTCTTCAGGATGGTCAACCAGTGATGTGACTACCGTCTCCAGGAATTGCTGATCTTCGTAGGTATCCATATGCGTATATTTAGTTCTGCTATACCTCAATAATACGACGCAAGTCGGAAATAGCAACAGCCCGGCGGGTATACCCGCCGGGCTGTTGCTGGCTACGTAATTAACGACGCAGTTACTCTTTCTTCTCTTCTTCGGTCTCAGCTGGAGCATCCTCGACGGCTGCTTCAGCAGCTGGCTCCTCTTCAGCTGGCGCTTCCTCTGCCGCTGGAGCTTCCTCTTCAGGTTCAGCTTCGGCAGGAGTTTCTTCCTCCGCAACCTCATCTTCCGCTGGAGCTTCGGTTTCTTCTGACGCTGCAGCTGCTTCAGCTTCTGCCTTGGCAGCTGCCTCGGCCTCGGCTTTAGCGGCCGCTTCCTCCTCTGCCTTTTTAATAGCTTCTTCGTCTACAATCGGCGATTTTTTAGGAAGAACGTTTAATTTCTTCGCGTCAATAACCTTTTGTCCGACGAGAATATTGTGCACGGTATCTGAAGGCTGCACACCCTTGGCAAGCCACTCCTTAGCCGCATCCGCTTTCAGCTGCACGTGATTCATTTTAGGGTTGTATGACCCAAGAATCGCGATATGCTTGTTGCTTTTTGGCCCGGTTCGCTTGTCCGTCACCACAATCCGATAGCTAGGATCGTTCTTGCGGCCGACTCGTTGTAATCTCATCATTAACATAACGGCGCAACTCTACTACAGTTGCGCCGTTGTGGCAAGGCTTTTCCAAGCTAACTCATAAGCAAACTTCGGAAATACTTTTCGAAGTCGTCGGTGCGAAAAATCACCCGTCGACAGTCACCATTTGTTATCGCCGAATTGATTTCTTCGACAATTTCTTTCCGCGACAATGGTCTGTGCTCGGCAGTTATTATCGACACGCCTTCATCGGTCTGCAACTCCCTTTCCCACCACTTTTCTTCTAAACCTCCCCCTTCGGTAGACAAAAAACGAACTGCTATATCGCCCACCACCAGTTCAGGGAAATGTGTCGAGTCGATGAGGTAGTAGATGGTATCACTTACCTGCTGCATTAGGGTACCTCTAAGAACGGTTGTATTTACTTCAAACATATCGTAGCGAAAATGGTAGGTCAATGGTAGACTGCCCAGCAATATTATGACTGAAACAAAAACCTACGAGGGCGTGATTCGCGTCCGTGGCAAAGGCACTGGCTTTGTCGGCCTGGAAGATTTTTTAGAAGATATTCTTATTATTACCGAAAACCTTAATTTTGCGTTGGATGGCGACCTGGTTGAGCTCGAACTCTTACCGGCCGTTCCCGGCGAGCGGCGCCAAGGTAAAGTAGTCCGTGTCGTTGAGCCTGCCCGTAGCGAATTTATCGGTACGGTCAAGCAGAACGAGCAAGGCCAGTACTACCTCCACCCCGACAACTTTCGTATCCACGTACGGCCACTCTTACCGGACGCGTCGGCCGACGACCTGGAAATGAAGGTGGTTGCCACCATCGACAAGTGGTCGCAACCCCACCTCGATCCGATTGCAACCATCACCGAGACCCTCGGTCGTTCGGGGAATCACGAAACCGAGATGCAAGCCATTATCCGTAGCGGTGGCTTCTCAGAGAACTTCCCTCCCGAGATAAGCGAAGCGGCGAACGAGCTGTACAAAAACCAAGAGCAGATTTTTGCCGACGCCGAGGCCGACCCAAAACGGCGTGATATGCGTGACCGGCTCACCGTAACCATCGACCCCGCCGACGCCAAAGACTTCGACGATGCGCTCTCGCTCAAACAACTCGACAACGGCAACTACGAGATTGGTATCCATATCGCCGACGTCTCACACTACGTGCAAACCGGTGACATCATCGATATGGAGGCGCGCGAGCGCGGTACCAGTATCTATTTAGTCGACCGGGTTATCCCGATGCTCCCGGAGGTATTGAGTAACGATCTCTGTTCCTTACGCCCCGAAACCGACCGCCTCGCCTTCTCCGCCGTGTTTGAGCTCTCACCCGAGGCAGAGGTGGTCGACGCCTGGTACGGACAAACCATTATTCACTCCGATACGCGCTTTAGCTACCAGGACGCTCAGGCCATTCTCGATGCCGGTGCCGGTGAGCACCACGATGCTCTGGCAACGATGATGCGCCTCTCTCGCCTCCTCCGAACGAAGCGCTTTAAAAATGGTGCCATCGCCTTTGAGCAACCCGAGGTAAAGTTTGAGCTGGACGAAGCGGGAAAGCCGGTCCGAGTCTTTGTGAAGGACCGCACCGAGACGATGCTGATGATTGAAGACTTTATGCTCCTGGCAAACCAGCAAGTCGCTACGCACATCGATGCGTTGTGTAAAGCGGCTGGCCGCAATACGGCGTTTGTCTACCGCGTCCACGATGTACCCAACCCCGATAAGATTGAAGACCTGGCGACCTTCGTGCATGCACTCGGGTACGAATTTAATACCCACAAAGGCTTAGTGAACGCCAAAGACATCAATAAACTTCTTAAAGAAATCGAAGGATCGCCGGAAGAAGACCTCCTTAAAGTAGCTACCATCCGTTCGATGGCCAAAGCGGTCTACTCTACCAAAAACATCGGGCACTTCGGCTTGGCGTTTAAACACTACACTCACTTCACTTCACCGATTCGTCGCTACCCCGACCTCATGGCGCACCGCCTGCTCCGTCGCCACCTCGACAATAGCGAGATTACCGGCAAAGAAATGGCCATGTTCGAGAAGCTCTCGATTCAATCGTCGGAGCGCGAAATGGAAGCGGTTAAAGCCGAGCGCGATAGCGTCAAATTCAAGCAGGTCGAGTACATGAGCGAACGTATCGGCCAAGAGTTTGACGGTATCGTCACTGGCGTGGCTGATTGGGGCATCTACGTGGAAGAGGCCGAGAGTAAGTGTGAAGGTATGATTAAGCTGGCCTCAATTCGTTTCGACTACTTCGAACACTTCCCCGAGCAGTACATGGTGAAGGGTCAAAAAACCGGCACTATCTACCGCTTAGGTGACAAGGTTCGCATTAAAGTGACCCGGGCTGACTTGGAGGAGCGTCAGATTGATTATCAGCTTATTCGCTAACCGCTACCGGGAGTGAGTTATCTGGCAATTCTCCCAAAAGATGAGCGCGTTGTTCGTCGCTTAAACCCACGTTAAGCGCTTCTCGAGCGGCCCACACTTTGAGTACATACTCTCGTGCTTGAGGACCATACTGATCATCCCAATTTTTCTGTTCCTCAAGTTGTACCATGAGGGCAAATACATCACGCCCGGTCGGGTTAATTCCATGAGCAATCAAATACTGTTCCACCTTTGAGCGGTCGGTAAATTCAAAAAAGAAGCCCTGTACTACATTGCGTACATTACCGCCGCCGGCGTTGAAGCAGCTAAGTATGACCGGCGCATAAAAGTCACGCTGAAACGCTTCGTCATCACCAGCAAAGAAAATGTCTTTAATCGCGTCAAGCTCGTCTTGGCATTGATTGATAAGCGTCAGTCGTTTTTGCTCGAGCAAACTGTCGGTAGCCGCTACCTGATTACGAATATCGAGAATATCGCCGCGCCCATGCTCATCCCACGTCTTGCCCATAAATTGCAAAATGCCCGCGGCACCACTCCCCTCATTTACTTCTCCCGAGCGCATCCGGGACTCAACTATGCCCAGTGCGGGCAAAAGTCGGCGAATTTCCTCGGCTGCCGCCGGCGCAAAGTTTGGTAACGCAAGCGCTGCCCGTAAAAACTCAAACTCAATTCGTCCATCACCAGCCACCACATCACTCCCGTTAGCGACAACCTGGTCGAGTTCAGCGAAGTACTGCTCAGCTAGCGGCCCAGTTAGCTCAGACCAACTTTGGTATTGGCCGGCAAATTCCTCGTAAAATTCCATTTTTTGCGCTTCGCGGGCTGCTGTACCGGCAGTTTCGATATCCGGCGGGCGTTGGGGTGGGCGCAGACTCTGCTCGGGTGCCTCTGCGCCAGCTGGTTTGGCTGAATTTACTGCATTTATGAAGAGTGCTGCGGTTGCCTTCTTTATAAACCCACGGCGGTTCATATCGAGATTTTCCATCACTGTAGTATTACACAATTGGTTTCGTAAGAATTATAGTACTCCCCCGTCTTAACTGGTATGAAGCTGGACCGTACCTACAATTTTGCGCTCCGTGCCATCGAATCAACCCGCCGGCAGCGTAGCTACCGTACGCGCAATCGCGCCTACAGCTACTTTATTCACAACAACTAACAACCACTTGACAAAACTCCCTACGCTATGCGTAGGGAGTTTACTTTTAACAAGAATGTGTCATCATCATATTCAGAAAGGAGACAGCTGTGAGCATCATGAAAGTTGACGCCTTACATACTCCAACCGTACCGTCCAGTCGACGTCACCTCGCCTTTCGAGGCAATATCGATGAGCTCCACGAATACTACGAGCATATTGCCGTGTGGGGTATTGATACCATCGAGCGCGTCTCGTGGCGTCAGGGTGAGTCTTGCGACTTCATGTTGTTGACACTACACATTGTTGGCGGTGCTCCAGAGAGTATTGTCCAAATGTTCATCGATGAGAAGAAGCTTTGGGACTCGATTCGACTGCGATCGATACGGGAGGGGCAATCATGCAACTGACAATAAGAAAAGACCAGGTGGTAATGGGAGCTAATCCCCCAACAACCATCTGGTCTTTCCTGATTTATATTCTTCACAATATTATTTCCTCCATTCTATTTTAACAATTCGCCCTGCTATGAGAGAAACGTAAAGACGCGGACGAAGTTGCTAAGGTTACAACAACTTCGCTTCTTACAAAAGCTGTTCAAGTAGCCGATATTTGTACAAAATATCTGGCAACTTCTTGCGAAATGCCCCCAGCATTTCTCACGCGAAAATTCGCAATAGTCGCACGTACACAACGTACGCTGTAATTCTGGACACTTCCAGCAATTCGCCCTAGGTAAGGGGCGAATTGGGAAGAAAATTTGCAATAGTCGCACATACACAACGTACGCTGTAATTCTGGACACTTCCAGCAATTCGCCCTAGGTAAGGGGCGAATTGGGAAGAAAATTTGCAATAGTCGGCTCCGCCTCGTTTGCTCATTTTACTTCGCCACTGCCATCGCCTC
>CAZZPW010000003.1:0-6008 GCA_964655825.1 uncultured Candidatus Saccharibacteria bacterium | reverse complement strand
GCAATAGTCGGCTCCGCCTCGTTTGCTCATTTTACTTCGCCACTGCCATCGCCTCGTCAAGTTTGACCGAGAGCAGCTTGGAGATACCATCACCAGCCATAGTCACTCCGTAGAGTACGCCGGCGCGACTCATGGTCTCACGATTGTGGGTAATGAGAATAAGTTGTGACTTTTTCGCTAACGCCTCTATCATATCGCCGTAGCGCCGGCTATTAGCCTCGTCGAGGGCGGCGTCAGTTTCATCAAGAATAATAAAGAGCGGTGGGTTAACCTGACTCATCGCAAAAATTAACGCAATTGACGTCAGGGCACGTTCGCCACCCGAGAGCATATCGAGCCCTTGCACGCGCTTATTAGGCAGCTTCACTGCTAACTCAATCCCCTCTTGGGCTGCCTCATCTTCTACTTCTTCGCTCACCTCTTCGCCACGCTCCTCATCGATTTTAGTACGACGCACCTTTGGCTTTACCCGCTCGAGCGTCGCCTGCCCACCACCAAACATAAGGGTGAAGAATTTGTTAAACTCGACACTAATTTTTTCAATCCCGGAGACAAACCGCTCATTGAGTTGCTCGGTTAAATCGACAATCAGTTCCTCAAGTTTCGTTACCGATGCGGTTAGGTCAGCGATCTCGCTGGCCAGAAAGGCGTCTCGCTCTTTAACCTCTTGGTATTCGCGTTCGACATCACTATCGACACCGCCCACCTCTTCCAAGCGAATCTTTAGCTTCTCCAGCTCGCGGCGACGCCCTTGTTGGACCTCCCTGTCTTCAGCTACCACCTGGGCTGGCGTAACCGGCTGACCATTCTCGGTTAGGGCGTAGTCAATGTACTGGCTCGCCGTCCGGCCTAATAGCGCAACCGCTTCCTGTAGCTCTCGCTTAAATTCGTTGCGATTTCGCTCCACCACCTGCAGCTCTGTGTCAATTCGCTGTAGCGCAGTCTCGTGCTCACGCTGCTCATTCACGAGGGCAAATACCGCTCGCTCAGCCGCCCGACTTTCGCTCATTTCCGCTTCGATTGCCTGCCGCACGGTATCGTACTGCTCTTGCGTCTCCTGCTCATGCGCTATGGCGGTGGCTAGCGTTGCTTCGGCAGTAGCTTTCTCCGTAGTGAGTGTCTCTAACTCTGCTTTGTCTTCACTGGCCCGGTCGTCAACTTGCGCACTCGCGTCATGCAAGAAGTGCTGTAAGGTGTGTCGTACGTCTTCAAGCGCCCGCTGTAATACCGACACCTCAGTTGCCGAGCTGGCTTTATTGATAACGTGCTCAACCGTCGTCACAATCTGGGCGACCCGAGTGAACGCAATCGGAGCTCCTTGGCGTTCCTTGGCTGTTTCTTCAGCCCGAGCGATTCGCTGCGTGAGGAAATCAATTTGCCCTTCGACTACACCAACTGCCTTAAGCGCTGTTTGACGTCCACTCCGTGCTGCACTAAGGGCCTGCTCTGCAGACATGAGCTCGTCACGTTTTTGATCGTGCTCAGCAGCAGCCAGCGCTTCCTTCGCGGCCTGGAGTTTCTCTTGGACGACGGCCAACGCGTGGGCTGGTTCGCGACGCTGTTGTTGTAGGGTGTCGTACTGGTGAGCTAGGTACACGTCTTCGCGGCGGAGGTAAGTCAGGTAAAAATCGGTAAGCTCGGACCGCAACTGCACTGCCCGTTCAATCTTTTTTACCTGTCGCTCTAGGTACTTTAGGTGGGGTGCCACTTCACGGCGTAACGATTCTACCCGTTCAATATTCTCGCGAGTTTTCGTAAGTTTCTTCTCGGCCTCTTGTTTTTTAAACTGGTAGACTTTAAGACCAAGAGCGTCTTCAATCATTTCGCGCCGCTCGCGAGCCGATGAGGAGAGAATACGGTCGGCCTCACCTTGGCTAATAATGTGGTGTCCGGACGGACCAATATTCGCTGCTGCCAAAAGCTCCTGCACGTCTTTGAGGCGTACCTGACTCCCATTGATACTGTACTCATTTTGCCCGTCGCGATGCACCACGCGCTCAATGGTTATCTCATCAAAATCAACCGGAAACACTTTGTCGGTGTTGTTGAGTACTACTGACACTGCCGCTCGATTTGCTCGCGCTGCTTTATCGGTACCATTAAAAATAAGGTCGGCGCCGCGCTTAGCGCGCATACCTTTTATCGACTGCTCACCCAGCACAAACCGAAACGCTTCCGCCACGTTACTCTTCCCCGAACCGTTTGGTCCGACAATCGCAGTAATGGGTGCACTAAACTCGAGCTCGCCTTTTTTAGCGAACGACTTGAAACCGTTAATGGTAAGCTCCTTTAAATACATAGGACACTAACTTGGCGTCTCACCAACTATCAACACTCGGGCATTAGGGTACGATGAGGCTAATCCGTCACAACCAAGGTCGTCTACATTACTAAATCCATCAGTCTCCATAGTACGGGCATAAACTACAACGTAACTATTCCCGTTACACACTTCTGTATCGTTGTAGACGTAACGAAAATCATCGTCATCCCCATGCCGTGGATCGCGCGGGATTGTAGGTATAAATGACTCCAGAGTTTCGTCAATGGAACTACCGACCCCTAGCAAGTAAAAATTGGCTGGATATGAGTCGTTCTGTTCGCCATACAATCGAACAGCTATCCGAATTTGCTCCAAATCAGACACCCGCTGCGTATCACGCGCCTTGGCAGTCGACCCAGAAAAGCTTTGCAGTGCAATGGCGCCAAAAATGAACAAAATAGCCGCCACTACGAGCATTTCGAGCAAGGTGAAGCCTCTTCCAGGACGCATGCCACTATAGTAGCATGACTTGACCAGTCATCACTGCCACCACATTGAATACAAAATATCGTGTTGCTAGCTCTGCGCACCGAAAAAATTACAAACAATGCTAAGGGTGGAGAAATTGACCTTGGTCTTAAGTGCTTGGGCGCTGGGCAACTAAATAAATACGCATATTACTTGTATCCCCAACACCAACACATCCAGCTGTAGACCCATTGGCGTTCTGGTCAACCTCCATGGTCTGGGCGTAGATTACATAGTAGGCTTGACCATTGCAGGTGGCCCCACGATCATATATATACCGAAACTCAGTACCATCATCGTGTCGTGGGTCGCGTGGCATGTTGGGTAAAAAAGGCACCAAAGCTGTCTCGGTCAAACCTGCGCCATCACCAAGTGCCTCAGCACCACCTTGGGCGGCAGGGTAAAAACCATTCTGTTCTGCGTGCAACCGCAGCGCAATCCGAATTTGCTCCAAGTCAGACACCCGCTGCGTATCACGCGCCTTGGCAGTCGATCCAGAAAAGCTTTGCAGTGCAATGGCACCAAAAATAAACAAAATGGCGGCTACTACGAGCATTTCAAGCAAGGTAAACCCCGTTTGGTACTGATGTCTCATACTTCAATGGTAGCACGATACAAATACGTCACGGCTCATTTCTCCGCACCGGGGCACCCTTTTCACTACACCCCTTAGCGATGATACCGGCTTCAGCTGAGTAAAGCTCTTGCTTACCAGTCTTTCGCTGCAATGGCAGCTTCTGCGGCCGCCTGTTCAGCCCAGCCCTGTATAGGGCTGGGTAAACCTCCTGTTACCCTCCTTACAGGAGCAGTACAGGTTGTCACTATTTTTCGTACCCTCAAAATAGTAGGCAACCTTCTGGTAAAGTCCCCCGGACTTTACCAGCCTTTAGCGAGAATTGCTGCCTCGGCCGCTGCCTGTTCAGCTTCTTGTTTGGAGCGGCCGGTACCTTCAGCCACCTTCTCGCGCTTCAAAAAGACACCGATGGTAAAGGTACGGTCATGGTCGGGACCGTCGGTATGCAGTGTCTCGTAGGTTGGGGTAATTGAGCTATGCTCTTGCGCCAACTCCTGGAAGCGGCTCTTTGGGTCTTGCCAGAGGCGCTTCTCGACAATCTGCTCGGTTTTGGCAAAGAGATTCTCGCCAATAAACTGGGCCGCCCGGTCGTAGCCCGCGTCAAGGTAGAGGGCGCCCACAAATGCTTCAAACGCATTGGCGAGGATGTACGCCCGTGCACGACCAGTATCTTTACTCTCTCCTTTACTCATCAAGAGGTACGGGTTCACACCCAGCTTCTCGCTCGCTTCTGAAAGTGAGACGGTGTTCACGAGCGCAGCGCGAACGGCGGTTAACTCCCCCTCGGGCTTCTCGGGGTACTTGTCGTAGAGAAAGCGGGTCACTACCAGCTCCAACACTGCGTCGCCCAAGAACTCCAAGCGCTCATTATGCTCCCAATTGGCTTCTCGGTGCTCATTTAAGTATGAGCGGTGGGTAATGGCTGAGGTAATGAAGTGCTTGTCGGCAAAACTGTGTTGCAGAATCTGCTCCACGGCCGCCACACACTCCGGTACGGTTTTTTCATCCATATTTTTTTTACACTGACTAACTAATTCAGCGCTTGAGGTGAGAATCGGCGTGGGTCTGTTAGTAGACACCAACTCTCATCTGAAGCGGATACAAGAACTATACGAAATACTGAGATTTTCTCAAGCCGTACATGACACAGCAATCAAATCTTATTTCAATTTTTAGTTGCAAAGAAATGAGATGAATAAAGAGGCACCCGAGGAATTTGTTGTGAGCCGTATGTGCTATACGGTGAACAACAAATTACCGAAGGGTAACAATGTTAGTCGCTCATTTCTTCGCAACTAACATTGTGACGGCTTTGGTTACAATGGGCAGAATATCCTCGTAAAAATTCAAATCCAAAATATCGGCCACCTTAAACCACTGCGCGTCGTCGAGCCCACCTTTTTTGTGTAGCTCAATCTCGGTGTACGGCGCTTGCGCTAGGAAGTAGGTCACCTGCTTTCGCACCTTACCCAGCTCAGGGTGACTAGCGACGTACTCGTTTTGCCCCAGCTGATGCTCAACTGTAATATCGAGCCCAACTTCTTCTTTGAGCGCTCGAGTAGCCCCTTCTTCGTTAGTCTCTTCCTCGGCCACCTTACTCTTGCTCAGAGTCCAGTGTCCAAAAATATCGTGTACCAACGCCAGATACATGTCTCCCTCATGCTCCGCGTATACTACCGCGCCGGAAAGGCGCTGGATGGGCATTTCATCAAACGGTACATCTTTGCGGCGTTTCTTACCCTGTTCGTCCTTACCAGGTTCACCGATTTCTTTATAAACCGCACCTAACACCCCGTTTACAAACCGGCTACTGTTATCACTCCCAAATTGCTTGGCGAGTTCGATCGATTCATTAATCGCCACCTTCGCCGGCACCTCCTTACGGTCGGCAAACAGAAGTTCATACAAACCAAGACGGAGAATGTTACGGTCAACCGGCGAAATACGGTCTATCGGCCAGTCCGGAGCCGCTTTTTCAATCACCAAATCGAGTTCGGACTGCTTCTGCATAATGCCATCAAGCAGTTTCTCCATAAATGCCTCATCGCTATTGTTTTTGGCGAATTCTTCAATGTTACGCGCGAGCGTAGCGAGGGTGTTTTTGCGGTCAAAATTATTTAAATCCCACTCAAAGAGGGTTTGGAGGACAATTGATCGTGAAAGGTGTCTATTCGCCATGGTATGAACTATGCTCTACTACTGACAACAGTATACCTGCTTGAGCGATAGAAATACCGGCCGCAGCCGGTATTATGTGGATTTAAACCACCGTGCTATTTCTTCTCATCGATGGCTTCTGGCGCCGGTGCTTCAGCTACAGAGTCGGCCTCGGTGGGGTCAATCTGTGAAGCTTGGGCAGAAATTGCTTCTCGTTTCGCCTGCATTCGCTCTTCGCGGGCTTTTTTCTTAGCCGCTAAATCCATTACCTGCCGACCATTATAGAAGCCACACTCAAGACACATGTGGTGTGGCCGGTGGCTAGCACCACAATTTTTACACACCGCTAAATGTGGCGCTTTGAGCGCATGGTGTGAGCGACGATTCTTAGTGTGCGCTCGGGTATGTCGCATTCGAATAACCATATATAAAGTATTAGTTGCGTTAGTGGCCGAAACTATAGCAAAATGAGTCAAGGAATGCAAT
>CAZZPW010000002.1:6812-46073 GCA_964655825.1 uncultured Candidatus Saccharibacteria bacterium | reverse complement strand
TAATGATTTTCTATATTCACACTATTAATTTACTCTTTGCGCTCGGTGGTTTGGGTTTACTTGCCCTGACGGCGGTTTTGCTGTGGGACTACAAAGCCAATAACCAGCGATTGTACCTAAAGTACGTGGCGCCGTACGTCTGGTGGCTCATTATGCTCACGGCTTGGGGCGGGGTAGGAACGACTCTTTTGTACTCGGAAGTATTCGGTTTTTTACCGTGCTCACTCTGCTGGCTGCAGCGGGTGGCACTCTACTCGCAAGCCCTGATGAGTGTAGTGGCCTGGCGCACTAGAGACGCTTTATTTTTCCCACTCTACGGTATTGTGCTTTCGGGCTTTGGCCTGGTGGTGGCCATATACCAATACATTTACCAGGCCATCCCAGACGCAGTGCGCGAGAGTGGTGCATTGCCGTGTCTGGCCGATGGTTCAGCCGATTGCAGCAAGACGGTGATGGAGGTGTTTGGCTTTGTGACCTTTCCGTTTCTCTCCGGCGTACTGTTCATTTTCTTGATTGTGCTCTATCTCCACCTTCGTCGCTCGGCTCGCGAGTCGGTGGTCGTCTAGCGGTGTGTATAGATTTATTGACAAAATCCTGGTACGTGTTACTTTGTAGCTACCTTTGATTGCTGTGTGGGCCTCTGAGGTGACGGAAAACCGGCAGATACCGATTGCTCTACTTTCCAGATATTGACACCTGCACGCCCCGAGTGAGCACTCTGCTTGCTCATAAAAATAATTCTAAATGAGTACAACCCAAACTCGCCGTGGCGGAAGCCGTCGGCGCTTCAGTAGTGATAGTCGTAGTGGTGGCCGTTCGGCCCGTCCGCGACGTAACTTTAGTAGTGGCGGTGATCGTCGTAATAGTGGCAATCGACCTCGGTCCGGTGGTGGACGTCGTGCACCCCGCAAGATGCCAAGCTTTGACCCGACGCAATTTATCAATAAGAACCCGGTCGAAGTTGCAGAAGAGGTGTATGTGCCGAAGCATACCTTTGCCGACTTTGGTCTCGATGGCCGGTTGGTAAAAACGCTTGCCGCCCACAATCTCACGACCCCATCGCCCATTCAAGATCAAGCTATCCCACCAGCGCTCGAGGGGCAGGATGTTATAGGTCTAGCGGAAACCGGTAGTGGTAAAACTGCTGCGTTTCTCCTACCGTTGATTGATCGTAAAAAGCAAAATACGCGCGCGATGACGCTCATCCTAACTCCTACCCGTGAGTTAGCTATGCAAGTTGATGCTGAGCTCAAGAAGCTCGCTAAGAACTTCCGGTTCTACTCTACTATCTGTGTGGGGGGCACTAGTATTGGCCCGCAGATTCGCCAACTTAAGCGCCAAAACCAGTTTGTAATTGGGACACCAGGCCGTATTAAAGACCTTATCGATCGAGGTATTTTGAAGACTAACCTAGTCGACGCGGTGGTGCTCGATGAGGCCGACCGAATGCTCGATATGGGCTTCATCCACGATATGCGCTACATCTTAGCGACCACCCCAGCGGTGCGTCAGACGCTCTTTTTCTCGGCAACGATGGATGACAAGTGTTCAGCCCTGACTAGCGAGTTTATGCAAGACCCGGTCGTAATTAATGTGAAGAAGAAAGATGTCACGAATAGTATTGCCCAAGACGTAGTGCGGTATGGGCATACCCATAAGTTTGAGACGTTGGTAGAAATGCTACAAGATACTGAAACGTACAAGCGCGTCATCATCTTTGGTGAAATGAAGCACAGTGTCGAGAAGCTCGGTAAAGCTCTCTCTGAGGCGGGAATTCCGGCCGAATCGATTCACGGCAACAAAAACCACGGCCAACGGCAACGAGCACTGAACCGCTTTAAGAGCGGGCAAGTGCGCGCCCTGGTAGCGACTGATGTCGCCGCCCGTGGTATTCACGTCGACAATGTATCGCACGTAATTAACTACGAGTTACCACACACCTTCGCCGATTACGTGCACCGTATCGGCCGGACGGGCCGCGGCGTAGAGAAAGGCCAAGCTCTGACGTTTGTCCCAGCATAAGGTGAACGTGTGGGTAGAATAGTTGACGTAAAAAACGAATCAGGTATATTCAATGAATAACTATATGAATTACACGTATTGTTGGACAAAGCACATGTTTCGTCGTACTTCGATTGAGAAGGTGTGTTTTGTTGGTGTAGTGTCATAATAGATAATTGAACTACCAGAGCCAAAAATGCCCTTCTCGTACGAGAAGGGCATTTTTGGCTCTGGTACTCGTTGTCGGTAGGCTGGTGGCGTCTAGAATCCACCAGCCTGGCGCCAGCGGGGCGCCATTGATCTTTCACAACGAGGAGAGCAGCGATGCCACTCACGATCGAAAATAACGTTACTAACCTATCGCTCTGTGAGCTACTGCGGCGACGAGACGCCGGGTACTCGGTGTTGAAATCGCCCCACGTTGGTAATCAGCACCCAAGTAATTTGGTGTGTGCCGCGTTGGGTATTCCACTCGAGATGGTGAGTTTTACTCAAGGGGTGCGAGATACCAACTTCCACCCGCACGTACGTATTAGTGGTGGGAAAAGTACGCAGCTGTTCGATCCACACCTATATACGCCCTTTGCCACACTTCACAACGGACGTTCTGCTACGGAGTTTCATCAGCAGTCAGTTCATCGGGTGTTTCCCTTGACAGAAGTGTGCACTGATATGCAGCGTATGAACCTGCACCCGGCCCTGGGAGCTGCCGTGCTGGCAGCGACCAACCAAGCGGTATCGGGTCTTTGGTACCGTTGGGTGTCTACTACTGGTGAAGTGCAACACCAGTCGGTAAAGCGATTGCGTCAGCTTGAGCTTGAGACTGAGGTGTTCCAGTTTAGCAGCCAGCACTCTGGTTGGGTTGTGCCCAATCGCGTCCATATGGTGTTTGATTTTATCTATCAGGCCCTTAGTTCTGGTCGCGACACCATTTATCACCTCTCTGGGCCGCAGATGGTCGAGTACATAGTGGATCATACGGCTGCCTTGAATACGCTGTACGATGCAGTTCGGCAGCGAATTCCAGATTTACCACTCACGTTACGGGTACGAATTGTTCCTGTGGCAGCAGCGCGGTTTGTGACGCTTCGGAGCAATGCCTCACGGTTACGGAGTATTTGTGAGATGGTATCAACGTTGCAAACGGTCAAGGTACACGAGGCTTGGTATGGTGAACTGAGTGCTGAGTTACCGGAATTGACGCTTCCGATTGAGTCAGCCCAGTGTCTTTCTCAGTATGATTTACTGAGCGCTGACGATTTAGCGATTGACCACTGGATGCTGACCGCACCGTTGTCCGAGGTGATTGACGTATATAATCGCCTCGAGCGGGTAACCAGAACAAAAGCGCCGGAATAATCTCCTCACTCCTCCAGCGCGGTGCGAACTGCGCTGGATTTCTATCCTAGAGGTATTACTAAATTATACTCAACGTATATATGATGTATGAAAATTTTTGACCTTCATCAAGACCTTATGACACATATGCGTTTTCGTGACGCTATGGGGCAGGCGCCGCAGACTGACTTTAATGCGCTTGAAGAAAGTCCGGTGGCGCTCGTTGTCGCCACTGCCTTTCCGTTGCCGGCCAGTGAAGACCAGCGTGATTCTAGCGCACTCGAGCTCATTGAAGAAGAATTAACGTTGTATCGAGAATATGTATCAGAAAGCACCGATTGGCTCATTGTGCGTGAAGTAGAGGATTTACGAGCACCAAAGAAAAAACTTCTACTCCACATTGAGGGCTTAAATGTGTTTGCCGACACGACTGCTTCTTGGCAAACGCTACATAATTGGGTTATCGAGGGAGTACGTTCAGTGGGTACGCATTGGAATATTGCGAACGCATTGGGTGGTGGTACGTTGCAGCCTGAGCTACCGCTTACACCGCTCGGGGTAGAGGTAATTTCCTACCTTGAAACAAACAATATTATATTTGATATGGCTCACATGGGGCGAGCCACGTGGTGGGATGCGGCCAAGCAGTCTACTCGACCACTCTACGTGAGTCACGGTAACGCAGACGCAGTTTGCCCGCACCTCCGAAACTACACTGATGCGCAACTGTACGCTATCGCAGAATCAGGAGGATTGATTGGGGTATTTTTCCCTAAGACATTTACTGTCCCCAAAGGCGGTGACACCACTCGTAGCGCAGTGATTAACCAGATAGAGTACATTCGTCACTTAATTGGTATTGAACACATTGCTATTGGGAGTGACTTTGGTGGGATTGTATCTGGTTGTGTAAAGGGATTGTCGCACGTGCGTGATATGCCAGCTCTGTTTGACGACTTGTACGAGTTAGGATACACAGACGAAATGATTGACTTGTTGGCTTGGAAAAACGCAGCGCGTGTACTCAGTACACATTTGGCATAGACAGACGCGTAAAAACCCAGTATGCTGCGGACCTAAGTAAGAAACCTCATGAGCCAACCCATTCGAAACATCGCTATTATTGCGCACGTAGACCACGGCAAGACCACTTTAACTGACGGGTTGATGGACTTTACCGGTGCCCGCGAGGGACAAAACTCGATGGATAGTAATCAGCTCGAGCAAGAGCGAGGGATTACCATCTACGCCAAGAATACCTCGGTCGAGTACAAGGACACGAAGATTAACATCGTTGATACCCCTGGTCACGCCGATTTTGGCTCGGAGGTAGAGCGGGTGCTACGCAGTATCGACTGTGTGCTCTTGGTCGTCGATGCGCAAGAGGGGCCCATGCCCCAGACCCGCTTTGTCCTTAAGAAATCACTGGAGTTGGGTCATCGGCCAATTGTCGTAATTAATAAAATCGACAAACCAGCCGCCGACCCCGATCGAGTCACCGACCAAGTGCTGGAGCTCTTTTGGGAGCTTGGGGCCGACGACGAGCAGTGCGATTTTCCGGTGGTGTATGCCATTGGGCGCGATGGCGTGGCCAAGCGCAATCAAGACGACGAGTTGACTGACTTAGCGCCGATTTTAGATACTGTACTCGAGCACGTGCCGGCCGCGAAAGGCTACGCCGAGGGCGACGCTTTGCGCGCCCAGGTATTTAACCTGGGGTACGACAACTTTCTCGGGCGTCTAGCAGTAGCGCGTATTTACGACGGTAAGCTGAGTAAAGGACAGACAGTACTGATTAAGCATAGTGGTGCGGATACGTACCAAGGCAAGGTGGTTAAACTTTCGACGTTTACGGGAGTACAGCAGGTAGAGACCGAAACCGCCTATGCGGGAGATATCGTACTGGTGGCCGGACTCGAGAAAATCAATATCGGCGACACGGTAACCGACAGCGAAGACGCCGAGCCGCTACCGGCTATTAATGTTGATGAGCCAACAGTGGCTATGACGTTCTTAGTCAACAGCTCGCCGTTTGCGGGACGAGAGGGCAAGTACGTTACCAGTCGCCAAATTGGCGACCGACTCGATAAAGAGCTGGAGATTAACGTCGGCCTGCAAGTTGAGAGCGAGGGCGATACCTTTGCGGTTAAAGGCCGGGGCGAGATGCACATTGCTATTTTGCTCGAAAATATGCGCCGGGAAGGGTACGAGCTATCGGTCTCGCAGCCGCAGGTTATTATCAAAGAAATCGACGGCCAGAAACACGAACCGTTTGAGGAGGTGACGATTGATATTCCTTCAGAATTTCAAGGGGCGGTTATCGAGCGCCTCAGCAACCGTGGCTTTATTATGCAGAATATGGTCCCGCACGAAAACCAGGTACGCCTCTTGTTTGAAGGCCCGACCCGCGGCCTCTTAGGCTACAAGAACCAATTTATTATCGATACGAAAGGGGAGGGAATTCTCGCCTCGCGCTTTTTGGAGTTTCGACCGTACGCTGGTGAGATTAAGAAGCGGCACGCCGGCAGCATGACCAGTATGGCCACGGGCAAAGCGCTCGGGTTCGCGCTCTATGGCTTGCAAGATCGTGGTGAGCTCTACATTGGCCCCGGTACCGAAGTATACGAGGGAATGGTGATTGGTAACACTAGTAAAGGGGAGGAGATGGTGGTTAACCCGACTAAGGGCAAGCAGCTCACCAACGTCCGCGCCAGCGGCTCAGACGACGCCATTGCGCTTACCCCACACCGCCCGCTCTCAATTGAGCTCGGACTCGAAATTATGCAGGCCGATGAGTACCTTGAGGTCTGCCCGGAGAGCATTCGCCTTCGCAAGCAAAAGCTCAAAGAAGCCGAGCGCAAGCGCCACTTGCAGAAGTAGTATCAGGATTGAAATAAAACTGCTTCTCTCATGACTTTTACGTTGGTTTGCTATACTCCATGAATGATTACGATAGAAGATTTTGAGAAGGTTGATATTCGCCTGGGGAAGGTCGTAACGGCGGAGGATTTTCCCGAAGCGTGGAAACCGGCGTATAAACTCACTATCGACCTCGGGCCAGAGATTGGTATTAAAAGGTCGAGTGCGCAATTGGTGAGGGCGCACACCAAGGAGGAGCTTGAGGGGATGTTGGTGCTCTGTGTCGTTAATTTCCCTCCAAGGCAGGTGGGGCCGTTTATGTCGGAGGTACTCACCTTGGGGTTTAGAAACACTGCTGGCGGCGGGCATATCGTAGCTACCGCTAGTAAGACTAATGTGGCGCTCGGTGACCGATTGGCCTAATGAGGAGTATGTACATTTGGTTTGGTATTACAGTGGTGGTGGCAGGTATACTAGGAATACTCCTATTTACCCCTGCTGGTGCGTACGCTAAGACGGGGTGGCTCATACTCCTCACCAGTCCGTATGAGCAAGCGGGTAGTGGCGCCGGTACGATTCTAGTACTTGGTGACAGTACTGGCTATGGTACCGGAACGCGCGCGAGTACCGAGTCTGTTGCGGGTCGACTCGGGCACGCGTACCCCGCGTACCGCATTGAGAATAACAGCGTAAACGGTCGTCGTATCGCTGGTGCGCAGGCGGCGGTTGAGGAGTTGAGTGGGCAGTACGACCTCATTGTGTTGCAAATGGGCGCCAACGATATTATTGGTGGACGCAGTGCTGATGCGGTAGCTAGCGATATGCAGCAGCTTGTGACAGCCGTAAAATCGCACGCCACACGGGTGGTCATTATGACCGCCGGTAACGTTGGTGGCCCGCCCCGCTTTACGGGTGAACAGGCTGCGCAGTATCGAACCGTTTCCGAGGCGTACGACGTGCGTATGCGAGCGTACGCGAGTGGGGAAGCGGACGTATGGTTCGTCTCGCTCTATGATGACCCTGCCGATGACCCTTTTGTGGCAGAGCCAGAGGTGTACATGGCCTGGGATGGGTTACATCCGACGAAGGCTGGGTACGCGGTGTGGTTCCAGAAAGCCGAACCAGCTTTTCAGGCCGCCTTGGGTGAGTAACAGTATGAATGATTCCACTGCTCGCGATCGTTATGGGGTTGATGTGGCCGCGAAGCGGTTGGATGATTTGGATACGCAGCTCCTCGCAGCGGTGACCGCAGACGTAGCCCGCGGCCAGCAACCCACCGTACTTGACCTTGGCTGCGGGAGCGGGGCGTTGGCGGAGCAGTTAGCCACGGCAGGCGCCCGTGTAACGGCGGTTGATACGACTGATTATCATGCCGATATTGCAGCCCGCAATGCATCTATGCCTGCTACTGCAGTTCCAATTGATTTTAGACTGGCAGATGTGTTGACGTTTTGCCAACAAAATACTTCCCTATATGGAAGTGTGGGGTGTCAGCGCATGCTGCACTACTTGTCGTACCTCGAGGCTATCGAACTGCTCCGTAGTCTGCGGCAATGTACACAGCGGCTATTTATTTCAGTTACGGGTGCTGAAAGTGATATCGGGCAGCACCACCCACGATTACAAGCACCGCTCTTTGAGCGGTTTGCCCGCCTCCCGCCTCCAGTGCGGGAGCAATTTTCACTCGCTGCGCCGCTTTGTGTATACACCTACGATGAATTTTGTGCTCTGCTTAATGAAACCGGGTGGCAGATTGAAACGAGCTGGACATCTTTGTTCGGGAACCACAAAGTCATTGCTTCCGTCTGATGGGTTTACAAACGGTGTGAGTCTGGTAGGGTAGGTATGAAGGTCGTGATGGTATTCTGCTGTCGCTTAACAACCAAATACGATACATAGAATATGAAGTATCTTTCGCTTATTATTGTGGTAGTAGTGATTGGTATCGGGTGGTGGTTTATCAGCAGCGATACCACCAACCAAAACGTCCCAACCAATAGAAATGCAGCGACTACCACTACAGACGATACTAGTACCGTACCAGCAAATATTGATTCCGTGCCTGATTCGTGGGTGCAGTACCAGGATGAGGCTCGTACTGGAGTACAATTTACTATCGCCCACCCACCGAGCGCTCGGGTCGCGCAAGTGCAACCCAATATATTTGAAGTAACCTACGTTGGTCCAAACAGTGAGCCGGCCACAGAAATCACTGACGGCTACTTCCTTAGCTGGCAGTTTGCTACGGGCACACTGCCAAGCTACCTGGCTGAGCAATCAATTTCCACAACTACGGCGACACGTATTGCTGGTTTCTCAGCTACGCAATTCACGCGCGAGAGCGAGTTAGGTACGAGCGTTACGCATTACCTTATCGACTTGGGCGATGAGCAGCTGCTCGACGTGGGCGTGACCGTAGCGGGCGCTTCCTCTGAGCGATACCGTCAGACGATAGCTCAAATCATAGACACCTTGAGTGTGCAGACAGCACTCGAAACTGAGAACGCTGACAGTGCAGGAGCAACGATTCCTGATGTCATTAGAGTTAGTACTCCCACTGAAGGAGCAGCGATCGCATCACCGGTTCAGATTACTGGCGAGGCTCGAGGTACCTGGTTTTTTGAGGCTAGTGCCCCAGTAGTTATTACCGATTGGGACGGTCGAATTATTGGCGAAGGCTTCGTCGAAGCTGAAGATAATTGGATGACTGAGTCGTTCGTGCCATTCTCAGGTGAGGTCAGTTTTACCGCACCCACCGATGGGGTGAGTGACCGTGGCGCAGTTATCCTCCAGAAAGCCAATCCATCGGGGTTGCCTGAGAACGACGCTGCGTTAGAAATAACCGTTACATTGCAGTAGCTTATGCCATATTCTACTCGAGACCAACTACCCGACGACGTACAAAATGTCCTACGTAATGTGCCACACGCACAAGATATTTACCGTGAGGCTTACAACAGCGCGTGGGAACAGTACGCTAACCCAGCAGACCGCCAAGACGACAGTAGTCGCGAAGAGACTGCCCACGCAGTCGCATGGTCGGCGGTAAAACAGCAATACAAAAAAGGAGAGGACGAGCAATGGCACCCAAAGTGATGTCAGACTGCCGATACCGCTATTAGCCTCCTGGGGCGCAATAGCGTACAATAGAAAGTAATTACCCGAGGTAATGAACTAGGTTATATCTTGAAACTATGAAAAATTTGATCATTGTTGTTGTTTTAGCAATTATCCTGGGAGCCAGTTGGTACTTCTTTATGCGGCCAAGCACTACTGAAGTGACGCAGCCAACTGATACCACCGAACCAACTACCGACGTACCTACGCCAGACGACGAAACACAGATTCCGGTTGAGCCTGATGGTGGGATTGGAGATGGGGCTGGTCCCGTACCGGTAGTAACCATTGGTCAATCGGTAAATGGTTCATCAATCGAGGCCTACCGCTTTGGTACCGGTGAAGCCGATATCCTGGTTGTCGGTGGTATTCATGGCGCGTACTCGCCAAACACCAATGCGTTAGCCGACCGAATCGTCCTGGAGGCGCGGCAGAACCCCAACTTTGTACCCCAAGGGGTAACCTTGCACGTGGTACCTAACCTTAACCCCGATGGCTTAGCAACGGGCCAAAGCCCGGCTGGACGCTTCAATGCCAACGATGTCGATCTTAACCGCAACTTTGATTGTGAGTGGCAGGCAGAAGGTATGTGGCGGAGCGAAGCAGTCTCTGGGGGTAGCGCACCATTCTCCGAGCCGGAAGCCGCTGCTCTGCGCGACTACGTAAACGAAGTCGAGCCTGACGCAGCAATTGTCTACTACGCAGCCGATGGTGGTGTGTACGCCTCTAACTGTCGTAATGGTGTAAATGCGGCTACACTTGAGCTAACCAATACCTACGCCGATGCGTCGGATTACACCGCTAATGAGGAGTTCGACTTCTACCTTATTACCGGAGATGCGGTAAACTGGATGGCGAGCGAAAATATCCCTGCCATTAGTGTTTTACTCTCCGGCTACGAGGATATCGAGTGGGAACAAAACCGGGCTGGGTTGACTGCTATCATGGACGTCTTCACCCAATAACCCGCAATGTTTACACGCTCTAAAATACTTATTGGGGTTGCTGGCGCACTCCTTGTCGCAATTGGCGTGGTGGTATGGTTACTGGTTCAGAATTTTCTAAGCGCCCCGCCAGAATCGGCTCCCAGACCAACCCTGGAGCCAGAACCTGAGCCAGAACTATCCGTTGTGCGGCAAGCGGTGATTGGTCAATCGGTCGAAGGGCGAGCAATCGAAGTGTACGAAATTGGTACTGGTCCGAGAGACATATTATTGGTTGGCGGCATCCACGGTGGCTACGAATGGAACAGTAGCGTACTAGCCTGGGAAATGATTGATTACTACACCGCCACTCCAGAAAGAGTACCCGATACGGTAACGCTGCATATTATTCCGACGCTAAACCCAGACGGACTCGCGCTGGTGGTTGGTACGAGTAGTCGCTTTACTCTCAGTGACGTACCCAACCCGGGCACACGCGTTGCTGCCGGGCGATTCAACGCTAATGGGGTCGACCTTAATCGTAACTTTGATTGTAATTGGGAGTCTGAGAGTACGTGGCGGGGGCAGGTGGTTAGTGCGGGTACCGCGCCGTTCTCAGAACCAGAAGCGGCCGCTTTGCGTGACTACGTGACGCAAACACAACCAGAAGCCGCTGCGTTCTGGCACAGTCAAGCCAACAACGTCTATGGCTCGGCGTGTAATAGTGGTGTCTTACCGCTCACAACAACCCTGGGTGCCGCTTATGCAACGGCCGGTGACTACGGGTTTGTCGAACTCTTTGACGCGTACCCAATTACGGGCGACGTCGAAGGGTGGCTGGCTTCAATTGGTATTCCAGCGGTGACCGTCGAGCTCGAGAACTTTAACGCGGTTGAATGGGAGCGTAATCGTGCTGGAGTTGAGTCGTGGTTAACCTACTACGGAACGGATACACTAATGGCGCGCTAAGGTGTTGGTAGCTACTCGGCACGACACACGTATAGGTGCTACCATACCGGTATGAAGTTACTTTATATCCGCCCGTACACCGGCGAAGACGTCATCGTCCGTGAGCTGCTATCAGCCGATTGCACCGTAACCTTTGCTGATGGCATCGAAGCTATACCAGAATCAGATCGAGCCCAATTCGATGTTATTTCAGTATTCGTCGATTACGAATTACGAGCTGAAACCCTGCGTTGGTTGCCGAATCTCCAGTGTATTGCTACACGTTCAGCTGGCTACGACCACATTGATGTGGCGGCAGCAGCTGAGCGGGGTATTACCATCTCTCGCGTACCGCACTATGGTACCCGAACGGTGGCGGAGTTTGCTATCGCGCTCATGTTTGCGCTCTCGCGCAACGCGTTTCGCGCCTACACCGATATGCTGCAACGCACGACGCTCGCTAATCTCGAGCAGTACGAGGGCTTTGACCTGGCAGGAAAAACCTTAGGTGTAATTGGAACCGGAGCGATCGGTCGCAGTGTTTGTCAAATCGCTCGTGGTATAGGCATGCATGTAATCGCCTATGATGTAGCAGCTGACCAGGCCTTTGCGAGCGCTACCGGAATAACCTATGACTCGATTGAGAGTCTGTTGGCAGCGAGCGATATTGTGACGTTACACGTACCGTCGATGCCGGCAACTCATCACCTTATCAACGCTGAGCGCCTAGCCGAAATGAAGCCCGGCGCGTACCTGATTAACACCGCCCGAGGTGAAGTCGTGGACACTCGCGCGCTCGTGGCGGCGTTAGAGTCTGGTCACCTTGCTGGTGCCGGACTCGATGTTTTAGAAGGGGAGCATGCGCTCCGCGAGGAAGTCGATCTACTGACGCACGGTACGGTCGACCCGGAATTGTGGGCAACGCTTGTCGCCGACCATTCGTTGATTGATATGCCGAATGTGATTGTGACCCCACACATTGCCTTTAATACAAAAGAAGCTAAAAGAGAGATTACCGAAATTACTATTGATAACCTTCGTGCTTTTGGTGCAGGATCACCTCAGCACGTTGTTACCGTCTAAGTATGAATATTGAACACATCACGGCTGATATTGTTACTGATTCACGCGGAAAACCCACCATTTCGGTGACCGTCATGGTTGGCGAACATACCGGCACCTTTAGCGTACCGAGTGGCGCCAGTACCGGCGAGCGCGAGGTGCGTGCGTTACCAGCAGACGCAGCCGCCGCGCAGCTTGAGACTGTTGTCGCGCCCACATTGGTGGGCCGGGATGTGACTGATCAGGCAGGGATCGATGCCGCGTTACATGACCTCGATACGAGTGAAAATTTTGCTACGATTGGCGGAAACACTGCGCTGGGAGTGAGTGTCGCAGCTCTCAAAGCAGCCGCTGCGGTACGTGGTGTGGAAGTATGGCAATACATCGCGCAATTATTCACTGAGCCAGCCCAAGCCAAAGCTCCACGGTTGTTTGTAAACCTCATCAACGGCGGCGCGCACGCCGACCGGGGCAGTCAGATTCAAGAGCATCAGATTATTCCTGAGACCGACAATGTGCACGAAGCCTTCCGGGTGGCGAGTGCAGTGCAGCGAGAACTAGGGGATATTTTGACCAACGACTTCTCTGAAGCCGAGATAGGGATTGGAGACGAGGGTGGCTTTATGGTACCTACCGACACTACTGCTGCACCCTTTGCCTATATTAACGAGGCTATAGTAGCTGCTGAGCCAAGTTGTGCGGTAGCAATTGGCACCGATGTAGCAGCCAGCTCATTTGGTGACGCTCGGGGCTATACCCTTACTGAGCAATCGCTCAGTAGCGAAGAATTGGTATCGCTGTTGACGGCACTGCGGGCTGAGTTTCCGCGTTTGACGTACCTCGAAGATCCAGCTGGTGAGTCTGATATGTCAGGTTTTAGTAGTTTTTTGGCAGCCAACCCAGACGCAACCGTGATTGGTGACGATCTCACGACTACCAACCATGACTCTCTGCAGGCGGCAATCGATGTGCAGGCAGTATCGGGTATTATTATCAAACCGAATCAAATTGGCACTGTCTCCGATACGCTAGCAACGATGCGACTAGCCTACCAACACAACGTCCGCTGTATTGTCTCACACCGCAGTGGCGAGACGATGGATGATTTTATTGCCGATTTAGCGTATGGTACAAAAGCGTTTGGACTTAAGGCCGGTGCACCAACTGCTAAAGAGCGACTGGCTAAGTACCAGCGTCTGCTCGATATTACGGCTGCGGCTACATAGTCTGGTAGCGACATATACGGTATAGTACCGAAATCACGTTTTTCTATGTTTAGGATGTTTGCTTGGAGCTTGTGGGTATGTATCGGTGTATTGACGTTTGGTTGGCAATTTGGCGACGGTAGCGTAGCCGCCCAAATGACTGATGCTGTAGATACGGCTGTCCAGCAGCCGGTGGTATATATGTTTGGGCGGGATGACTGTGGCTTCTGTACGCAACAATTCGCTTGGATGGAAGCCGAAGGCATTACCTACGAGTATCTTAATATCGTGACTAACGACGGCGCGCGTGAGCTGTACGATGCGGTGACAGCAAAGCATACCGTCCCTAAAGTCACCCCTGTTACGGTAGTCGGTGAGTACGTAATCGCTGGTTTTAACGGTCCGGAAACGACTGGTGCGAGTATTAAGACAGCTATAACGCAGGCAGCTAGTGGCACTATACGTACCATCGACGACCACCTCGCACGGGCACCAGAACAAGATGTCATTCTGGGTGGTGGTTGCTCAGGTACTGCGTGTGATGCTGGAGAAGGGCAGCAGTACGTTTTTAACCTACCGTTTCTGGGACTCGTCGATTTACAAACGTTTTCGCTTACCACGTTATCTGTGGTGTTGGGAGTAATTGATGGCTTTAACCCGTGTGCCATGTGGGTGCTAGTTACCTTCCTCGTCTTTCTTTCGCAGGCAGGAAGTCGCCGCAAAATGGTCTTTTTGGCTGGCTTGTTTATCTTGGCGCAGGGAATCATGTATAACCTGATCCTAAATGTCTGGTATCAGACGTGGGATTTTATTGCCTTAGATGAGATTGTGACTCCGCTGGTTGGCTTAATTGCTCTTGGGGGTGGCGCCTTTTTCTTGTATCGTTGGTGGAAGAACCGCGATGCTGCACTCGTCTGTGATATTAGCGATATTGAAACCCAGGCCAAGACGGTGAATCGCTTTAAGGCTGTAGCTAGTCAGCCTATTACCATTGCCTCGGTGTTTGCAATTTTGGCGATTGCCTTCTCGGTGAACATTATTGAGTTTGCGTGTTCAGTGGGTATTCCACAGGCGTACACCAAAATTCTCGAATTAAACGCCCTGACTTTTATCGAGCGACAGTGGTATATTATGCTCTTTACCTTGGGCTATATGTTTGACGATGTGGTCGTTTACGGGTTAGCTATTTGGGGCTTTGGTAAACTGCACGCCCACGGCCAAAAATACGCGCAGCTGTCACTCCTGATCGGTGGTTTGCTAATGTTGCTGCTCGGCCTCCTGCTCGTCGCCGCTCCGGGACTGCTTGTGGTGGGCTAACTGAAAGAGAGCGGATCATCTTTTCGTATAGGTATTATGTATGACCGGCATAAGATTTTTATTGCTTAATATAGGTATTACTATTGCTGTTTCCGCTATCGTACTGGTGGCAGGTTTGTGGTGGTTTCAAATGGCGTACGTACCGCAATTTGAAAATCAGCAAGCGGCGGCGGTCTCGTCTAATATCGACCGGTTGACCGCGCCCGCTGCGCCGGAGAATGATATACCGAGTGTCGTTGCTGAGGCACTACCGGCCGTAGCCTCGATTGTGATTACTGCTGAGGTGCCCCTCTACGAGCGCTACCTCGAACAGGTGAGTCCATTTGGTTCGTTTTGGGGCGCTTTTAACGTGCCCCGGCAGCGACAGGTTGGTACCGAAGAACGTGAGATTGGCGGCGGGACGGGTTTTTTTGTGAGTGAATCGGGTCACCTCATTACCAACCGCCACGTGGTAGACCAGACCGGGGTGGAGTACACCGTCGTTACCAACGACGGTACCACGTACCCGGTCGAGGTTATCGCGCGTGACCCAGTGCTCGATATCGCTGTGTTACAAGTTACCGCGCCAGCAACTACGTTCACGCACTTAGCGTTTGCTCGTAAGGAACCAGTGTTGGGTGAACCGGTGATTGCGATTGGCAATGCGCTGGCGGAGTTTCCTAACAGTGTTTCGGTAGGGGTGGTGTCTGGTCTTGCCCGTAATATTACGGCGCAAGCAGGGTTGCGCTTCGAGACACTTGACGGTCTGATTCAAACCGATGCGGCAATTAACCAGGGTAATTCTGGTGGCCCACTTTTAAATAGTTCGGGAGAAGTGGTTGGAGTAAATGTGGCAGTGGCTGGTAACAGTGAAAATATTGGGTTTGCCCTCCCAGGTCAGGTGGTAGCAGAAGTGCTCGACAGTGTCTTAGCGACCGGAGCTATTGCCCGGCCGTACCTCGGTGTTCGGTATGTCCCGATTACCGATGCCATAGTCGAACGCAATAATCTACCCATCGATTACGGCGTGTTGGTGGTGCGCGGTGAGCGTATGACAGACCTTGCGGTTATTCCCGGCTCGCCCGCGGCGCAGGCTGGTTTGCGCGAGAACGACATTATTACAGCGATTGATGACGAGGCGTTACGCGACGGTCGACAGCTTGCTACGGTCATGCGTGCCTATAGGCCTGGTGATACCACCAGTCTGACGGTGTGGCGTAATGGTGAATCGTTAGTGATACCAGTCACACTCACGACGATGCCAGAGTAGTTTAGCTGTTAGCCAAGAGCGTTTCGCGGACTTTTTTAGAGAGTTCCTCGAGTGAGGCATTAGATTTCATGATGTATTCGGTCACACCGCTTTCGTAGGCCATCCCAATATTGGAAAGATCGTCTTGTGCACTCATGATAATCACGACCGCATTTTTACCCCAGCGGTCTTCGCGGAGTTTGCGCAGCACTTCCTGGCCATTCATCGCGGGGAGCATTAAATCGAGTAGTATGAGGTCCGGGTGTTCGGCCAAGGCAGTCTGGAGCCCGGTAATACCATCACTAGCTGCGAGCACTTTATAGTCACTCTCGCTGAGGTAATCAACCATCGCCTCGCGAATATCAGCCTCGTCTTCAATAATAAGCACAGTCTTTTTCATAGTACGTGTATAGTACCACAGGCTATCCGCCATCGGCTATTGTGCGTAGTCGAGTCGCGGGGAGAAGGGGAGCTGCTATGATAGAGATGTGCAGCTGTTCCTACCCCCGTATCTCCTGTACTGGCTCCGCGTTGCGTGGCTTTTTGTGCTACTCCCAGCACTTCTGTTTGGGGTATGGTGGCTATTGAGTATTGAGTTAACAGTATTTCCGCCGGCGCTCACGCTCGCCCTTTGTCTCACGGGTATGATGGGGTACCTGTGGTTTCGACTACAGGCTCTTCCCAAGCGTTACGCAGCTAAGCTGCACGCAGCCGATGCACTCCAGGCGTCACAAGCCGAATTTGCGCACTTGTTTGAACACAGCCCCGTACCGTACGTTAAAGTGACGAGCGATGGCAGCATCACTAAAGCTAACCTAGCAGCGATTCGTCTATTGGCGACTCAGACCGACCGGGTCACTACCCTCAATCTCTACCAGCTATTTGATGCTGCGGGCACTGACGAGTGGCAAATGGTGCGCTCAAAGGTACTCCAAGGCGTCTCTATACAGGACCAAGAGAGTATCTTAGTGACGGTTGACGGACACCAGCGGTGGGTTCGACTATCGGTCTTTGTCAGTGGCGTCAGTGATGAAGAGGCATTAGTAACCTTGGTTGATATCACGCAACAAAAGAAAATCGACCAGGCCAAGTCCGAATTCGTCGCCTTGGCGTCGCACCAACTACGCACGCCAATTGCCGCTATTACTTGGAATGCCGAGTTGATGACGCACGGTGATACGAGCGGCTTTACCGAGAAACAACTTCGGTACGCAGATAAGATTACGGCAAATGCGCAGCGAATGAAGGCGCTCATTGATGATTTCTTGAGCGTCTCTCAGCTGGAGACAGGGACGTTCCAGGCTGATATGCAGGAAATTGATCTCAGTCAGTACCTGCAAGAAATTATTGATGAATTTGAGGGTACAATTGCACAAAAACAGCTTCAGGTTGCCCTCGAGACACCACCGCAACCATTGGTGTGGCAAACTGATCGCCGACTGCTGCATATTGTTACGAGCAACTTAGTCTCCAATGCAGCTAAGTACACCCCAGCTAACGGGCGTCTGCACGTTGGGTACAATATAAACGGCCGAACACTAACGTTTTGGGTTGCTGACTCGGGTATTGGTATTCCAAGTAATGAACTTGAAAACCTGTTCAGTAAATTTTATCGGGCAAGTAATGCCCGCAAAGAGCGAGCGCAGGGGACCGGTCTCGGGTTATATATCGTTAAACAGTCAGTCGAGATGCTTGGTGGACAGATTACGGTCCAGTCGCGCCAAGATGCAGGGACAACGTTTACGGTCACCATTCCACTAGCCTAAAACTCTGGTTTACGGGCGTAGACGGTGATGGTCCGACGTTTACGAGCTCGACCGCGGCTAATGTGCTTGTGTGAGCGATACACTTTTTCAATCGTGAAGTCAGGTTCGAGGAAGTCGCGTAGGTCAGCTTCGAAATAGACGTGTTCGGGCACTCCCATAACTGGGTGGATGTAGGTCTGCGGCTCTTTCGCTGGAGCTTCTGCCAGGAGCCGTTTGGTGTGCAAGTCACCATCACCGAGGTGTGTTTTCATAAACAGGTAGCCACCCGGTTTAAGGACCCGCAGCAGCTCTGATTTGAGGGTTTTTCGCTGTGCTGCAGAGAGAAAATGTGATGTCATCATATCGAGCACGATACTTTGTGATTCATCGGGTATAGCGGGGAAGGTGCCAGCAATACTCCGCGCTTCGTAGCTGAGGGTATATGCAGTTGACGCGGATTGAGCAATCTTTATAGCCGCGGCTGAGACGTCGTACCCCACACCGTGGACACCAAAGGTTTCGGCCAGGTAGACAAGGTTGCGGCCATTGCCACAGCCGAAGTCAGCTACCTGTGTGGTGGGATTAAGGTACGCATTACCGTGTTGCCGGAGGAGCCAGCGGCAGAATTTCTTGAGGTCTTCGGCGGCTTCGTCAGACAACTTGAGGTGCCCACCCTCGGTGTACTCATGGTCCCAAAAGCTGGCGCCGTGACGCTTACGTTTGATTTTTCGTTTGAAGGGGCGCTTGGCCATATATCAGTTTTAGCATTAGAGCACACGCTTTCCAGAGGCGCAACCAAATAGCTGACGTACCCTCTGCTACAATACCCGATGTTACACCTAACGTAAGAATGGAGGTATGCTAAAGAAGAACAAAGGGGTGCTCATTGTGCTAGCGATTATAGCGGTGTTTGCTGGAGCCTTTTGGTTATCGAATCAAGCGGCTGAGGAGGCAAACGAGGGTGTCGTTATCGAACCCAACGTGAAGGGTAATCCTGACGCAGCCGTCGAACTCATCAAGTACAGTGACTTTCAGTGCCCTGCCTGTGCTGCCGCAGCAACCGTGGTTGATACGTTAGTAGCGGAGTACGGCGATGATATTCGGGTTGAGTATCGTCACTTCCCATTGGTAACCATTCACCCGATGGCTATTCCGGCTGCCCGGGCTACTGAAGCAGCTGCTCAACAGGATGCCTTCTGGGGCATGCACGACCTCCTGTTTGCAAACCAACAAGCGTGGTCGAGTGCCCCGAACGCCACCGCCTTTTTTATTGGGTACGCCGAAGAACTTGGACTCGATGTACCGACCTTCCGCCGCCATCTGGGGGCATCTGTGATTGAAGAGCATGTACGTGCCCAGTTTGCCGAAGCGCGCGACGCAGGCTTTACGGGCACTCCTACGTTTACCCTTAACGGAGAACGAATGGCCTTTGAATCATATGATGACTTTGCCAGCCAAATTATCGCTGCGATTGCTGCAGCTAATGGTTCGCCCGTGACGCCGACCAGTACCTCAACAGCAACCGGTACGCCAACGACGGCCGCCGATGTTGGTGTTCAGTTTGGTATCTAGGTTGTAGGTATGAGCGCACATCCGGTACTCGATGCTGATCTTTTTGCGTCACTACGCACGGCACTTGATAGTGTGAATGATGAGGAAGTGTTGCAGGCGATGATTAGTGTTGACCGGCGGGAATTTGTCCGCTTCATTACTGATGAGGTAGAAAACCCAAAATTTTTACTCGAACCCGCGGTTTTTGACATGTCGGCGGCGACGGCCGCGCTGGCTGAGTGCGTGGATGTGGTCGAATCGAGTTCTGCCCCCGAGGTGGTGGTGCAATTGTACCGGGCTAAACTGAAGAACCAGCAGTTGCGTTTTGAATTGCTTGACGCAGCTGCTCAATTGGACGACGAGCGGTTTTGCGCCACGTCAAAACTGATTTACGGGAGCCCTAATACCACCTACTTTGCCCAAATTGTACACCACGCATTAGCACAGACCCCCAACAATAGTACTGCCGAACAGGCGTTAGATAAACTCTCCGACACACTTGGGCACGTAGCACGCCCAACAGAGCCATTGCCAACAGAGGTGCTGCCACCCCTACGAGCGAGTAATGAACCAGCTCTCACCAGCACGCAGGTAGCAAAGGTATTTGAAGAGATTATTGCTGAACACGCTCTCGAGGGCTGGCAAGTGGTGGTTGATACTACCGGTCGACGCGTGATTTTTTCGGTTAATCCCTCAAAACGACAGGTGTATGTGCCTAACGATGAACATCTGGCGAATCGACACCGACCCCTGACGCACGTAGCAACAGAGGCTATTGCGGCTCACGAAATTGGTGTCCATGCTACTCGGGCACACCGCGGTACGCAGCAGTCGTTACGGTTATTAGCGATAGGGCTCGACGGGTACCTTAAGGGTGAAGAAGGGCTGGCGAGTTATACTCAGCAGCAAGTTGAAGGAGCCGATTTATTCTACGGACAAGACCGCTATCTTGCCCTCGGACTCGCGCTCGGGCTTGATGGTGAGGAACGTGATTTCCGTTCGGTATTTGTACTCATGCGAGCCTACTACCAAATCCACAGTCACGACCCACATGCCGATGAGGAATCAATTATTCGTCGGACCTGGGAGGTGTGTCGACGTATTTTTCGGGGTACTACTGGGCAGTCAACGGGCTGTGTGCTCACCAAGAGTATGGTGTACTTTGAAGGCAACGTGGAGATGTGGGAGTATCTGATTAACCATCCCGAGCGGTACCCACATCTGTTCGTAGGTAAATTCGACCCGTTGAATAACCGACATGTAACGTCTTTACAAACTCTAGAAATTCTGCCACAGTGGTAATTATGAAATATGTATTCGGAGGGGCTGTAGCCCTTTTTCTTTTGAGCGCGGTAACGCTATACGCGCAAACAACGACCGCGACCTCATCGGTAGCCACCAGTACGGCAACAAGCGCTTCGCCGGTACTCGCAGCATCTAACACTGCCGCCGAGCTTACCTCGCAACGTGAAGCGGTAACCACACAAGCTAACGACCCTACGCAGCCCGAACGAGAAGAGGCACAGCAGGCGATTTTTGCTGAGCTTGAGAAACGACCGCTGCCGGAACTCACGTTTTTTAATTTCTTCGCGTACTGGGTCCAGGAGGCAATTTTTGTGGGTATTCCTGCAAATACAATATTCTTGATTCTGCTTACGCCGATACTGGCGCTCTGTATTAGTTTTACCCGGGTGGTGATTGGCCTTCCAACGGTCGACATGCTCGTCCCGATTGCTTTAGCATTTGCCTTCGTGTCGGTTGGTGTGGGGGTAGGTCTGTTTATCTTGGGAGCGGTCGTACTCGCGTCGTACGTAGCCAAAATGCTGGTCTCTAATGTCCGGATGATGTTCTACCCGAAACGCTCGCTGTCGCTCTTGATCCTCTCCATTTTTGTCTTTGCCGCTCTAACGGCAGCCCTCTTCTTTGAGTACGAGCAAGTCTTAAGTTTGTCAATTTTCCCGATTCTAATTCTGATTTTGCTCGGTGACTCTATCGTATCGGTACAACTGCACAAGAGTTTAACGGAAACACTGACGATTACTTCAACGACACTGATGCTCGGTTTACTCGGGTACTTCTTAGCAACGAGCGAAGTGGTGCGCAATTACCTGATTGTCTATCCCGAGTTAGTGTTACTCGTCATACCACTGAATATTATGATTGGTCGATACTTTGGCCTGCGCTTAACTGAGGTCTTTCGGTTTCGGGAGTTTGTAACAGATTAGTATTGTACTATGGCACTCAGTCAGACAGTGTTGGGTCTCAATGCCCGTAACTACCTCTACATTCGCAAATTTAATCGGCGTACGTATAAGCTGCGTGCCGATGATAAATTAGCCACCAAGCAAGTCTTATTAGATGCAGGTGTGCCGACCACCGGGCTGATTGCCGCATTTACCTCATTCGACACCGCGCGTCACTACAACTGGGAGACACTCCCACGCGCGTTTGTGTTAAAGCCAGCGCATGGTTATGGTGGCCGTGGAATTACGATAGTCGGCAAGTGGGATGGTACCAGTGGGCGTTCAGCTAAGCGAGATTTTGGAGTAGCCGACCTTGAGTCAGAAATCTTCGGTATTCTCGATGGGGCACACTCACTCGACAACTTACCTGATAACGCTTTTGTGGAAGAGCGGGTGCGGGTGCACTCTATGTTTAAGAAGTACACGCACGGTGGTGTGCCCGATGTACGGGTGATTGTCTGTAATGGTATTCCCGTGATGGCGATGCTTCGCTTACCGACAAAACAGTCTGATGGTAAAGCCAATCTGCACCTTGGTGCCCTCGGCGTTGGTATCGATATGCGGACTGGTATCACTACCTACGCGGCAGCTCATAACGATACTGTCCGGTACGTTCCGGGCACAAAACTTAAGTTGCACGGTATTAAATTACCGCAGTGGGAAGAAATCTTACGGGTTTCAATCGAGGCGCAACGAGCCTCGCGTCTCGGGTTTGTCGGCATTGATATTATTCTCGATGAGGAGCGAGGACCGCTAGTGCTCGAGGTTAACGCTCGGCCTGGGCTTTCCATTCAGGTTGCGAATCGCTCATCGTTACGGACGCGCTTAGAGCGTGTGTCGAATCTTGAGGTGCCGACCACGGAGCGAGCTATTCAGTTGGCCCAACAATTGTTTGCTGATAGTTCACTTGAAGCGGTTGATGTCGCTGACCGCACGCTTGGTGTCATCGAACGTATTACTATTATGGGACCAAATAAAAAGAAAAGTGTCCGTGCGAAAATCGACACCGGAGCGTTTCGCTCATCAATCGACGTCGATTTGGTGCACGAGCTTGGCTTAGACGAACACGACAAGCTCGTCCACGTTCGCTCTGGGAGTGGTCGACAAAAGCGTAAGACCGCAAAGTTTGCGTTCAAAATGAAAGGTAAGACCATTAAAACGATTGCAAGCTACACGGAACGAAGTCACCTCCGGTTCCCTATCATTATTGGTCGTCGCGACTTAAAAGGTTTTTTGGTCGACCCAGAAAAGGTACCCGAAGGGGTAACTGTGCGGTAGTCGTATACTGCTCGCAAGCGTCAATGCTATGATGTGGGTATGATACGGACGCGGGATTTTTTGTTATATATTCTTGTTCTAAGCTTTGTCGTGATTGGTGCCAGCTACACGGGTTTCTCCGGGCGGGCGGTTGCCGAGGTGCAGGAGCTGTTTTTCACGTCGAGTGCACCGGTGGAGAGCACTGCTATTACACCGTCCGCCTCTGATGAGCGCTCGACTCGATGGGCCGAATTGCGGGCGCGACTCGCCGCCGGTGACGGGTACTTGGACGATGCGCCACCTGTGTTTACTTCGGTTGACCAAACCGCGCAGCAACTGCAAGCAGAAGCAGCAACCAATACGCCAACTTTTACCGGTACACGCACCGTGACGTGGTGCACTGGACCACAACCCTCCAGGCTGTTAGCTAACTGGCCAGCACAAGCGCAGCTCGAAATGGTTGAAGGGCAGCGGGTTGTCACCGAACGAGTAACCGAGATGGTGCAAACTGGGTCGACCACGGAAACAGTCGTGCGTGAGGAGCTTTTTCTCTCCCTGCCGGTGCGCACGGTCCGCTCAACCTTTACGAGCTGTCTACCCGATACATTAATTGGGATAACAACTGCCGGACAACCCTTACTGAATAGTGACGCTGCGCGATATGCCAATGTATCGATGACACAAGTGATTGGCTACACCCGAGATGGATTTTCTGTCTATGGTCCGGTAGCCGATGAGGCTGTGCTTGATGAGTGCGGTGGGCAGTACGTTGCTGGACAGTATCAGTATCATGTGCGCTTGAGTGAATCATTTATACTTGCCTGCTACGCCGGAGTGCCAGCATCGTCATAGCTATGAAGCAGGTTGTTGTATTACTCGCTGACTGGGCAAACGGCATATTTGCAGTATTGCTCGCGAGTTGGGTGACCGGTGTCGACGTCCTGTGGTGGCATTTTCTAATTGGTCTTCTCCTTTCGCACGTACCAGACATTGATGCTTTACCTGAGCTATTGCGACGAGGTCGAGTTGCTGCTTCAGCAGTGCATAGTGCTGACCATAGAACCTTTTTGCACTACCCAGTTTTTGCGGTGGGTCTTATGGCTCTAGCAGTCTGGTTTGTTGGATACTGGGGCTGGGTACTAACCTTCGCTGTCTTACTTCATTTGATAAATGATTTATACGGAACAGGCTGGGGACTAAAGGTATTATGGCCACTCTCAAACCGAAACTATAAGGTACTTGGTCGGCGTGTAAATCGTTTAAAACACCTATTACAAGTAGACGGAGATTGGGAGCGATTGTCGGTTGAAGAGCGTCGGTTGCGACCCATCATAAGCTGGTCGGCAGATGAACTGCCGCAATACATCACACGGTGGGGTGTTGATGATTGGGTTCCGTATTGGTATTACAATTTGAATTGGGTGTCGGGAGTAGAGTACATACTCTTTGGTGTAGCGTGTACAGCCGCTATTGGTACCCTAATTTGGTAAGCTATACTGAAGACATGACTACGTACCCTGAAAATTTTTACTGGGGTGAGACAGTCCGGGGGACTGTCGCAAGAGGTTGCCTGCTACTATGCGAGGTAACGAGCAATAGTAGCGACAACCTGAACCGCTGCTGTAAGCAGAGACAGCGGGGGACTGTCGCAAGAGGTTGCCTGCTACTATGCGAGGTAACGAGCAATAGTAGCGACAACCTGAACCGCTGCTGTAAGCAGAGACAGCGGGGGACTGTCGCAAGAGGTTGCCTACTGTTTTTGAATAAAAATATTGATAACCTGAACCGCTGCTGTAATCAGCCGGCACCTCCTAAAGACAACAATGTATGAACAAATTTCCTGAAGGATTCTTGTGGGGTGAGAAAGCGTGGGACGCTTTTGCAAGACCGTGCCTAGCATTTTCGCAGAAAATGATGACAGGGTGTACTGCCTCTGTAAGAGCCAATAAAAATTGTGTATGAAATCATTTCCAAAAAATTTTTATTGGGGTGCCGCCACCGCCTCGTACCAAGTCGAAGGCTGGAACGAGAATACCGATTGGGCGCAAGCCGCACGGGATGGGAAGGTGCCACCGGCTGGCCGTTTAGCCGATCACTACCACCGGTACGAAGAAGATTTTGATATTGCTAAAGAGCTTGGTCATAATGCCCACCGGTTTTCGATTGAATGGGCGCGCATTGAGCCAGAAGAAGGGAAGTGGGATTTTGCCGAAATTGAGCACTACCGAGCAGTCTTGAAAGCCTTGCGGGCTCGCAATATTGAACCGTTTGTAACGCTCTGGCACTTTACGCTGCCCCAGTGGTTTGCCAAACGGGGTGGATTTGAACGGGCCGACGCGCCACAAGTCTTCGCTCGCTACTGTGCCTTTGTGGCTAAGGAGTTGGGCGACCTCTGTACGCACTTCTCGACTATGAACGAGCCAAATGTGTATGCCAGTAATGGGTGGCTGCGAGGTAGTTGGCCTCCATTTAAACGTTTTGCCGCTACCGACTTCGTTTCGATCACAAACTCGGGTCGAACATACGAATCCCGAGCAAATCGTGGCATTCGCCCGCTATTTCTCTACCGACGCGTACTCCGTAACCTGGCACGTGCCCACAACGAAGCGTATACATTGATTAAAGCCAGTCAACCTAATCTTGATGTGGGCGTTGTAAAGCATGTGATTTATTTTCATGCGAACTGGAATCCCTACAATATGCTTCGTGCGTGGGTGGCAAACCGGATGTGGACGCATGTATATATGCGACGGGTACGACATACAATCGATTCAATCGGCTTAAATTACTACTTCCATAAAAAGTTCGGTGATCGAGCTGAATATGATAAGACTGATATGGATTGGGATATATATCCTGAAGGCATATACGGCTCGCTCAAATTACTAACACGCTACCGTAAGCCGATATTTATCTCTGAAGCAGGTTTGGCTGACCGAACGGATACGCGACGGGCGGCCTACATCACCGAACAAATACGAGCCACCAAACGCGCGCTTGATGACGGCATTGATGTGCGGGGGCATATGTACTGGAGCCTGATCGACAACTATGAGTGGGCCTTAGGCACCCAGAAGTGCTTTGGGTTGGTCGCCATTAACTACGACACGCTCGAGCGAACGATTCGCCCGAGTGCGTGGGTATACAAAGACATTATAGACGCCAACGGTATTCCCGATAGTGGGGGAAAGTAGGCCGCACGAAATCTACAAAATGCCATAATTACGGTAATGGCCTGGATTCTAGTCGCAGCGGCGGGGCAATTTATTAATGCCATAGTCGCAATTCTCGACAAGTATATCGTGTCTGATGAACGGGTTTTGCCGAAGCCGTTTGTCTACGCGTTTTACTCGTGCCTCATCACGGGCGGATGGGTGTTTGTGTTTCTACTTGGTCTCATTCCCGGCATGTCCGCCCTCGGCGTGCCACAGTTTGCAAATATCCAAACCCCGAGTATCCAAGTGGTCGGAATGGCCTTTTTGGCAGGGTACACCTTCTTTATGGCGTTGGTAGGTATGTACAGCGCGCTTAAGAAAGCCGATGCTTCAGATGTGTTACCGGTCATTGGGGCTATATCAGCACTATCAACCTTTGGCATGTCGTACCTGTTTCTTGACGGTGCGCTCTCTGCGAACTTCATCTGGGGTATCGTATTACTGTCGATAGGTACGTTTTTGGTCTCAGAGATGCGCCTGCGGGGGACCACCGTGATGCTTTCGCTACAGAGTGGGATTTTCTTCTCGCTCCACTACATTACGCTCAAAGGACTCTTCCTGGAGACATCGTTTGACGATGGTTTCTTTTGGTCGCGCGTTGGCTTTGTACTGTTTGCGCTCTCGCTCCTGTTGGTGCCGGTGTACTGGAACAAAATTCGTGAGCAAACGAAACAGGCCAATGCCCGTGGTGGGGCGCTTGTCTTATTGGCGAAGATACTCGCTGGGATTGCTGCGTTTATGCTCCTTAAAGCGACCGATTGGGGAAGTGTGGCAGTGGTGCAAGCGCTCGATGGGCTTAAGTTTGTCTTTATCATTTTCCTCACCTTACTATTTGGTCGCTACCTACCGGTGGTGGTTGGTGAGCGTGATTTTGCCACCAAGACCATCGTCCGCAAGACTGCCTACGTGATTATCATTTGTATCGGTTTTGCGTTCTTGTTTGTATGAGTTGGCGCCAGCGACATCCGTATATTTTTTGGACCGTACTCATGCTTGTATGTATTGCGTTGGCGAGCATTGTCGCGGTACTGTGGCTTATCCAAAAACCGATACCTGCTCAGATTACCTATGGTATGTCGTTTAATACTCCCTACGCTCGCGAGCTCGGCCTCGATTGGCAAGAAGTGTACGATGCCTTTTTAGACGACCTAGGTGTTCGCCACCTACGCTTGGCGGCACACTGGCCGATGGTGGAACCACGTAATGATGTGTATAACTTCGAAGAACTTGACTACCAAGTGGCCCGGGCAGAAGCAGTTGGTGCAGAGGTGGTCTTGGCGGTTGGGCGTCGTCTACCGCGCTGGCCGGAGTGTCATATTCCTACGTGGGCACGTGATATGACGTGGGCAGAGCAACAAGCAGAGATTCTGGAGTACATTGAAGTGGTAGTCCAACGGTATCAGGACAGTCCGGCTATTACGCTCTGGCAAGTTGAGAACGAGCCATTCCTAGAAGTATTTGCGTTTGAGCACTGTGGAGAAACAGACGAGGCGTTTCTCCGAGAAGAAGTCGCCCTGGTGCGCAGCCTCGATGACTCGCGTCCGATTTTAGTTACCGACAGTGGCAATCTTGGTACGTGGGCTGGGGCCTGGCGTAATGGTGATGTGTTTGGTACCAGTGTGTACGTACACTTTTGGAACCCAGAGTTAGGCCAGTTTCGGACAATCCTACCGCCCTGGTTTTACCGCCTTAAAGAGGGTCTTATGGCACTTCGCTACGGCACTCAGGACACCCTTTTAATTGAGCTGTCGGCCGAACCATGGCTGATTGCACCTATCGTTGAGACTGATATCGATACGCAATTTTCACGTATGGACCTGGCAAAGTTTGAAGATATTTTGACCTACGCCGAAGCAACTCGGTTTGATCGCCAGTATTTGTGGGGCGGAGAGTGGTGGTACTGGTTAATTGACCGCGGTCATCCAGAGTTGTGGGAGCGCGGTAAAGCACTTTTTACGGTAGAATAAGAGAGTACGATTATGTGGCGATTAATTTTTGGCTGGTTCTTTGTTCGCAATTGGTATACCGGAGAACATGAAATTTCGCGACCGCGAGTGGCATTAGTGGCGGGTGCGGTGTTCTTGCTGATGTTTGCCCTGGTGCTCATTACTATCTTGCATCAACCAGTCGAATATGTGGCGCAACAGTAGGTGCGTATGAAAAAATTTATTTTGGGTGGATTAATTGGAATGCTCGGCGCACTTATGTGTGTTGTCATTGTGTGGTGGTACTTGCAGCGCTCATTATACGCGCCAGCGGTCGACGAGTTGTCATCGCCTTCGGTGACGTCCAGTACTACCGCTGAGATTGTCACCAGTACCACCACCGTACCCACTCAGGCAGCGACACCCACTACGTCCGGAGTGCCAGTACGGGACTTGCCACTCACCACCGAACAACGTCAGGCCGCCGAAGCTCTAGGGTTTGACGTTGAGCAGATGGTGTTAAGTCCAGCTTTAATCACGTGTGCCCGCGAGACGCTGGGCGAATCTCGCTACCAGGCAGTCTTGGCCGGAGATACACCCACCCTGCTCGAAACTGCTCGTCTGTTGCCCTGTGTGGGTCGGTAATATGCTAGTATGCACATACTGTAATTGTTTCTGTTATGTCAATTTTTGCCCGTTTTCAGAGTATTGAAGAGAACGATAAAGCAGCTGTGGTCCGTAAACTGATGGAGAACAGCACCCCCGACTTTGATTTTTTCTATATTACTGGCTTAGCGGTTTTGATGGCTACCTTCGGCCTTCTGCTTGATAGCCCCGCTGTGGTAATAGGTAGTATGTTGATTGCTCCGGTACTGTACCCGGTTCTGGGTATTGCGCTCGGGCTGGTTATGAGTAACCCGAGTGTGTTAGGTCGCTCTATGGTCACCCTTACCAAGTCGTTTGGTATCGGTATTGCCTTAGCCACAGTTGCTACCATTATTTTTAGTCAGATTGATGCTGGCGGATTTGTTCTCACCAATGAAATTCAGCATCGAATTGAGCCCGGCATCTTATATTTTTTTGTGGCGTTGGTTGCTGGCGCGGCGGTATCGTTTGTGCTCGGACAGCCTGAATGGAGTGAAACCTTGCCTGGTATTGCTATCTCGGTAGCGCTAATCCCACCACTGGCAGTGGTTGGCATTGGTATTGCGCAATTAAACCTTCAAGTGATTGGCGGTTCGCTGATACTTCTCCTCCTGAACTTTTTCGGTATTATTTTTTCTGCGTTTGTTACGTTCTCATTAATGAATCTCTACGAAAAACAGCACATCGCCGAGTCAACTATCAAAAAAGTTGAGGAACGGATTGAGCGCGAAAACGAGGCTATCGCAGCGGCTGACGAGAGTTACAAAGAACACACCGAAGAAATTACAGGTAACGGCGCGACCGAACACTCATAAGACTATGCGGCGCGGTATTCTCCTCATCTTCCTATACTCCGTTTTTGTACCGGTAGCCGTGCAGGCAGAGACGGTAGTTCGGACCGGTGAGTCAGTAGTAATTGCTACCGACCAGGTAGTAGAGAGCGATTTCTATGCCCTCGGTGGTAGTATCGTGCATACCGGGCGTATTGCGGGTGATATGTATGCCGTTGGCGGTGATGTAACGGCCCAGGGCAACGTAGATGCTGATTTAACCGTCTTAGGGGGTCGGGTTGATGTCGATGGTGATATTGGTGACGACCTACGTATTATCGGTGGAGAGATGCAAGTAGCCGGGGACGTGGGTGGAGATGTGTTTGTGATTGGCGGCATGCTCACCGTATTACCCTCAGCGACGATTGCTGGCGATGTGTACTTCTTCGGTGGAGAAGGGGAGATTAATGGGCCGGTTGGCGGGTCGGTGCTCGGACAGTCTGAACGGTTGCGCATCGATACCACGGTGGGTGAGGTGGTACAAGTGACGGCCCGCCAGGGACTTACGTTGGGTGCACGCGCGTCAGTGCGTGGAGATGTCACGTACCGTAGTGCAAACGAACTGGTGCGGGCGCCCGACGCCGTAATTGATGGCGAGCTGGTGGCCAGCTCACTCCCTATACTAGAGGATTCGGTGAACGTGACCGAACGAGTACTGCCGCTTTTAATAATGCTCTTCGGTAGTCTCGTTCTGTACTTACTGGGTCGTAGTTTTATGAGCGCGGTCGTGAGCCAAGCGCTGACGCAGAGTGTGCGCGCCTCGTTTATTGGTGTTGCGATAGTGTTTGCCGGCCCGTTGGTAGCCGTCTTTCTGTTGGCGACGGTCCTTGGCTTGGTGGTCGGCCTGAGTGGTCTCGGTCTCCTGTTAGTTGTGCTCGCGTTAAGCTACAGTATTGCACCAATGATACTTGGTGTACTATTGTGGCGGTTACTCGGAGGCGCGCCCACCCTGCAACCCTTTGCAATTTTACTCGGTGTAGTGGTCTTACAGGTACTCTTGCTACTACCGGTGGTAGGGCTGATGGTGGTGTTCGCGCTTAGTGTTATCGCTGCCGGTGCCTTGGCTGAGGTGGCGGTACGGCGTTTACGAAGTCGGTAACTTTGCTGGTAGATTTTATAAAGGGTGGTACACTTGAGCTGTATGCAGCAGAAAGTGGCCTTTCTTGATATAGACGGAACCGTCTTTCGCTCTAGTTTGTTAGTGGAGTTGGTAGAGGCTCTCATTGCCGCTGAGCTCTTTCCAGAACAAGCTCGGGAAGGGTATCAAAAGCAGTATCGCGCGTGGCACAATCGCGAAGGCACCTACGAAGCCTATCTGGAAGCGATGGTGCAGGTTTTTTTGGAGCATATAAAAGGCGTCCATTACGGTGATTTTGCCGATACCGGTCGGTCGGTTGTAATTGATAACCAGAAGCGCGTGTATCGGTATACTCGAGACCTCATCAGTAAGCTTAAGAAACAGAACTACTATGTGGTTGCTATTTCGCAGTCACCTAAAACCATTTTAGATGATTTTTGTGCAGAGTACGGTTTCGATAAGGTGTATGGTCGATTGTACGAAATTGGCCCCACCGATCGCTTTACGGGGGCGGTTAATGATGAGGAGATAGTCGCTAACAAAGCTAATGTTATTAAACGCGTACTCGAGAGCGAGGATTTTACAATCGACAACTCAGTAGCGGTCGGAGATACGGAAAGTGACATTTCTATGCTCGATATGGTGGCCATGCCGATTTGTTTTAATCCTAACAATACCCTGTTTCAGCATGCAAAGCGGATGGGGTGGAAGGTGGTCGTCGAACGTAAAGACGTCATTTATGAGCTTTAGATATAACGAATCTGCTGCGTTGTGCTACGGTAAAACTTTAGTCACCGTATAGAGATACGTCTCCTTCAGTTTTCCTTGCACGCCTTGCATCTCCGTCATCCTAAAGCTCATAAAATTAGCTAAAGTGATGATGGTTGTTATTTTTTGTATAATGAATGTATGGAAAAGAAATTAACTCGAGATGTATCTAATCAACTGGTAGCCGGTGTCATTGCTGGTATGGCTAAGTATTTTGGTCATGACGTAACACTGTGGCGTTTAGCGTTTGTGTTGGTGACGATTGTCTCCGGTTTTGTACCGGGTATACTGTTTTATATCTTAGCGTGGATTATTATGCCACCCGAGGATGGTGTGCGAGACGTAGAGTATGTCGTCAATGAGTAACGTTGATGCCAGACGCGTACGGTGTCTCAATGACCAGTCGAGTGGTGACGGTCCGGTGGTATATGTTATGGCTCGTGAACAGCGAGTGCAAGATAACTGGGCACTCCTGCACGCTGCCGAACAAGCCGCGGAGCAGGGAGTAGCTTTGCTCGTACTCTTCGCGGTCGGTCCAATGTTTAACGAGGGTTCTCGGCGCCACAACGAATGGATGATTGCGTCGTTGCAAGAGGTCGAACAAAACGTACGTAATCGAGATATCCCTTTTTACGTAGTATGCGGCGAGTGGGAATTGGTTATTCCTGAGTTTTGTAAAACACACCAGGCCGGCCGGGTCGTCTTTGACTTTAATCCGTTGCAACCGGTGCGAGATTGGCGCACGGCAGTCGCAGAGCGGCTACCAATTCGGGCTGAGGAAGTCGACGCGCACAACATCATACCGTGCTGGGTAGCCAGCCCGAAAGCCGAATTTGCGGCCCATACGTTTCGTCCCAAAGTACACAAAGTTTTAGAAGAATTTCTGCAGGAGTACCCCACGTTGCAAAAACCTGTGACGGCCTATACTGGCCCCAAACCCGACCATAATTGGGCAACCATTGCGTCGTTTCGGAATGTCTCGGTCGAGGCGCCGCTCCCCGATTGGATATCACCCGGCGAAGCCGCTGCGCACCGCGTGTTAGAGCAATTCCTGAGCGACCGCATCAACGATTACGCCGCTAAACGTAACGACCCCAATGAGTCGGTATTGTCTAATCTCTCGCCGTATTTACGCTGGGGGAACATCTCAGCGCAGCGTGTAGCACTGCTGGTGGAAGCGAAACGGGGTACGCGCCGAGAGGACAAAGACGCGTTTCTGGAGGAACTGATTGTCCGACGTGAACTAACCGATAATTACGTCTACTACACCGAGGGGTACGATACTCTTAATGGTGCCCACGAGTGGGCACAAAAGACCTTGGCCGAGCACCGTGAAGATGAGCGTGAGTACGTATACACCTTTAAGGAATTCGAAGCGGCTGAAACACACGACCCGCTTTGGAACGCGATGCAGTTGCAGATGGTCCGGGAAGGGAAGATGCACGGCTGGTGTCGTATGTACTGGGCTAAGAAGATACTCGAATGGACAAATACCCCGGAGTACGCCATTGAGGTTGCACTCACCTTAAACGACCGCTACGAGCTTGATGGGCGCGACAGTAATGGTGTAGTGGGGGTGATGTGGTCGATTGCGGGGGTGCATGACCGCGCCTGGACGGAGCGACCAGTCTTTGGCAAAATTCGCTATATGAATTTCAATGGTGCTAAGCGAAAGTTTGACGTGGAAGCCTTTGTAGAACGATACACTGGTACGACTGATTTATTCGATGCAAAAACGAGATAGAGCTTTTATTACCACGGTAAAAAACCATTACGACCAACAGGGTCGACAGCATTTGCCGTGGCGCAAAACCACCAACCCGTATCGTATTCTCGTCTCGGAAGTAATGCTCCAGCAAACTCAGGTCGACCGAGTTATACCCAAATATCAAGCATTTATTCGAGCGTTTCCCAATGCAAAACGGCTGGCCGCAGCCACGTTGGGAGACGTACTCACCCTGTGGCAAGGATTGGGCTACAACCGTCGAGCCAAATTACTCTGGCAATGTGCGCAGGTGATTACGAGCGAACGGAGTGGTCGCTGGTCGAAGACGTATACCGAGCTGCAGCAGCTACCCGGGGTCGGCCCGTATACTGCTGCAGCGGTATTGGCGTTTGCGTACAACGAGGCAGTGCCACTGATAGAAACAAATGTGCGCACGGTCTATCTACACCACTTTTTTGCCGACGATACCGATGTGACTGACGCTGAGATACTCGTGCTCGTAACGCGACATCTAGAACATATCGACAGTGCCCGCTGTTGGTACGCTGCTCTCATGGATTATGGTACGCACCTCAAAAAAACTCATGGTAACCCCAATAGCCGCGCCAGAAACTACACCAAGCAATCGACCTTTAAGGGTAGTGACCGTCAAGTGCGAGGAGCAATTATTCGGACGTTGAGTGAAGCAGCCGGTACTGACAGTGCTCTCAAAAAACGACTTAGCCACCTCAACGAGATGACTATTGATGTCCAGCTGGACCGACTGCTTAGAGAGGCGCTTATCAGCAAAACCAAACAGACGTATCACTTGCCATCGTAAGTAATAGTGTTGCCGAGTAACCTAAATCACCGAATATAATAGCTTACTATATAGTAAGCTATTTTTATTGCAGTTTATTCTCGGAATTACGTTAGCGACATAGACGCAGCATTACCGGGTATCGTGGAGGGTGCTGGTTAACAACATGCCAGGAATGAGTGCTAACGCAAATACGATGAATATGAGGTTGAACGGGAGGTAGAGTAACGCTGCGCTTCCAATGAGTGACCCAACAATCAGGCCTAGCGGTCGCGTGAGGCGGAAGAAGCTAATCAGGTTAGCATCGGTACCTTTGGTATGTTTAAAGAAGTAGCTTTCGGTTGTTACTTCAATGAGCGCAGCGCCAATACGGTTAACAAACATCAGTGCAATCCAGGGCCAAATACTAGTCGTGCTCATAAAGGCAATAGCCCCTACGGTGGTCGCGAGGATTAAGAACCCAACCGCCATCATCTCTTTCTCACCCCAGCGGTTGTCCGCCAACCAGCCAATTGGCCACTCGAAGAATACGTAGGCTAAGAGACCGACACCAAGGATGGTGCCAATTTTGTCCCAGTGCAGACCAATCTCGGTAGCAAGATAGAGGGGCATATAAATAATGGTCCAGGCAAAGAACATTTGCAGCGAGAAATGGGTTAAAAATCCCGTCCGCAGCGCTGCTGACTCGTAGAATGTGCGTAGGGTACGCATGATTCGTACCTCTTTATAAGCTGGGTCGTGGAAGTGCCGAAAGTGAATAAGAACCAAAGCCAAAAAGAGGAGTCCTACGAAGCTGGCCAAGAGGTACGTTTGGGTTAAGTTGGCATCATTGTCACCCACGATAAGGGCTACTAATAGCGGCCCCGATGCGCCAGCCACACTCATGAGTGAGAGCGCCAGACCGCGTTTGCTGCCGGTACTCGCTTCGTTATTGCCAATTAACGCCTCGGAGAAGACATCGAGTGACATATACATGAGTGGCCCGGCTACCAACAACACCACAAAAAACGTAATAATGAGGGGAGGGAAGGTGCTCGTCCCCATAACGGCAAGTGCACAAATGATTGCTCCAGCAATACCGAGGGTGAATTTTGTGTTACCAACTTTTCGCAGCACGCGGGAGATAAACAAAAAAACCAATATCGCCAGCGCCGAGCCGACGGTGTACAGCAGACCAATCACCTCAGGGCTCGCAAATTGCTCAAGGTAGGTTGAGTTAGTGTACGCGACTAAGAACGACTGCAGGTTGATGAGAATCGCCAAGACATACACCAACCAGTACTTGGGTGGTGCATTATGGCGCGAGAAAGGGTGCCGGTGGAGAAAAGACATACAGCTATTGTAGCAAGTTCACTCACTGTGCCGCTTCTGAAGCGTTGAAAAACCCCGCCAGATGGCGGGGTTTTTCTTAGATACCGATGAGGACGGGGATGACCATCGGGTTCTTATGTGTTTTTTGTAGCAGGAAGCCGTTGAGGGTGTCGGTCACCTGGTCTTTGACGTAGTCAAGGTCGAGAGGGTGCATACCCTGCGTGTGCTTCTCGATAGTTCGTTTAACCAATACTCGGGCCTCGGAGAGCAACTGTTGGTTTTCTCGGAGGTAGACAAACCCACGCGAGATGATGTCGGGTGACTTGCGCAACTTGCCGTTCTTAGTGCTTACCGTGGCGATAATCACAAACATACCGTCGTTGGCCAGCGTCTCACGATCGCGCAAGACGACCTCTTGTTTAGCGCCAACGGTAAAGCCATCCACCATGATGAGCTCGGTAGGGGCTTTTTGCTTGTGCACTATGATCTCTTCACCATTTACAATATCGATGAGTGAGCCATTATCGGGCACGACAATATTCTCTTTCGGGAAACCAGTGTCGATAGCCGCGTACTTGTGGCTCTTGAGATGGAAGTGATGACCATGGACCGGTACCAAGAACTTGGGCTTAACCTGTTGGCGTACCCAACAGAGTTCGCCGGCATTACCGTGCCCCGAGGCGTGCACTGCGTCACTCTTGTAGTTCACGACACGAACATTCTTACGGTAAATATTATCCTTGAGCTTTTGCACGGCAATTTCGTTACCCGGAATAACCGAAGAGGAGAGTACGAGTGTGTCGCGTTCATTTAGGGTGACGTATTTATGTTTGTCGGTCGCCATCCGCATCAGGGCGGCAAACTCTTCACCCTGGGCGCCGGTGGCGAGTACGACAATTTTATCGCTGGGGTAGTCCTCCATTTGGGGGGCTGTAATAAGTACACCGGGTTTTACTTCAAGCATTTTTGACTTAATCGCAATGTCGATGTGCGTTTTGATACTACGCCCCTCTGGTACCACATACTTGCCATACTTTTCGGCCATTTTAATGATGTGGATGAGTCGTTCAAACTGCGAGGCAAAGGTACCGATAACCATGCGCCCTTTCGTGTCGCGAATCAGGCGCTCGAGCGACTCAAAGACAACACTCTCCGGCGAGGAGAAACCGTCGCGGTCGGCGTTCGTGGAGTCAGCCAGCATCACCAGGTTGTTGTTTTTACCAACACCTTCCCAGCTCTTTTTCTCTTCGGGCACGACGTCACCGTTTTCGTGGGTGAGACGAATGTCACCAGTGACTACGACATCACCAAACTTTGTCTCCACCGAGACCCCCATTGCATCGGGAATCGAGTGCGTAACGGGGAACGTCTTAATTTTCGTTGAGCCGACGGTAAATCCTTCACCCTCCTTAACTTCGTTGATGGTAAGCGGGTCCATGTGTGGGAACTCCTCTTGTCGCTTTTTAATCATGAGCGACGTCAGGTGTTGGGTATAGATAGGTGGATTACCAATCCGTTCCATTACGAAGGGGATGCCACCAATGTGGTCGAGGTGACCGTGGGTAATCACGAGCGCGCGAATTTTGTGCTTACGCTCCTCGAGGTACTGCGTGTTCGGCAAGATGTAGTTGATACCCGGGGCATGCGAACCTTCAGAAACAAACTGAAAACCAGCATCAAATACCACGATGTCGTCTTTACTCTCAAACACAATCATGTTGCGACCAATTTCTTCAACGCCAGAGATGGGAATGACGCGAATGGTGTTCTCGTCCGTTACCTCGGGCAGTTGCGGTCCTTTGGTGTCGGTCGTAGCGAGTCGGTGCTTGAGGGCCGGACTCGTCATACTGCGACGACGCTGTCCGCGGCCACCATTTCGCTTTCGACTGGTCTTTTTTGTGGTTTTTTTGGCGCCGCGCGGTCGCTCGTGACCACGATTGCCGTTCGGCCGTTTGTGGGTACTGCTGTGCTGCGCACGGCTGCGGGGGCGAGCGTGTTGGGGTCGGCGGCGGGGGCTCGCTGAAGCTGCTGATTCGTTCATAGTTCGTGTACGTTGTTTACTGATTTTCTAATCGATTAATAACCATTGGCCATAATGACTCTGACTGTATGTGCCACGCTGGAAGCGTTGCAAACCGCTCGCTGGGGCGCGTCAGTTGGGCTGGAATGGTAATCGGAATGTCACTCCGGGTGACGTATGTAAATTGGGGATTGAAGAGGAAGATAGCTGGTTGGTCGGTACGAATCTCGGCAATAAAATCTTCCAGTAAGGCCACTTGTTCGGACGTATCTTGCGTAGTGCGGTACGCCTCAAGTGTTTCGTCGACGGTTATGTTCGTGTACAGAGCAACGTTGAGCCCTGGATCTTCTCGCTGACTTGAGTGCCAAAACGGATAGAAGTCGAGCTGACGGCCAATGTCGGTACCGAAGAGCAAGAGCTCGTAATCGCGGGGACGAATAACTGCCTGTACTAAGTCGCTTTGCTCGTAGAGAGCCAGACTCACATCGACGCCGAGTGCCTCCCAGGCGTCTGCAACAAATTCTGCAGTTGCCTCAAACGGAGCGACATTGGCGGTAGTAACCGTCACTGCCAGTGGAACTGTAACGTCATCAATGGTTTTCTCCCAACCGCCCGCGTCGGTTTGTTGCCAGCCGCCAGCGAGCAGGGTTTCGGTTGCACGGGCCAGACTACTCGAGCTGGTCGTGGTAGCCAAACCATACCCGCGCGGCACCGGGAGTGCGGTCGACTCACCGTACCCAGCTAATACCTCCTCAATCAGCGTTGCGCGATCTATCGTGTCGCTCAGTGCTCGTCGAGCCGCTACGTCGCGAAGCGCTGGGTTGCGATTTTGGTTGGGGTACAAAGCAAATACTCGTGGTAGTGGCCGGGTATACACGGTGTAGTTTTCGGCCAATGCTGCCACACTCTGATTATCGAGGGCAGCCGTATGCGTAATGTCGCCAGACTCAAGTGCCCGACGAACCTCTACCTCATCCGCAAAGAAGTGAATCGCGAGGCCGCTAATCGCTGGGCTGGGTGAAAATTCGGGAAATACTTCAAAGGTATATCGTTCGATTAATCCAGTATCGCCTCGAATGACTTCACTGATTCGAAATGGCCCGCTTCCCACCGGCATTGTATTGTACTGGCTAAATGGAAATTCGTCAGTGGATAAACTTCCCCAGAGGTGTCGCGGCACGATGCCGAGGGTGAGGTTTTCGATAAATGGCGTGTAAGGCTCTTCCAACACCAGGTTGAGTTCGTGGGTATCTATGAGTTCCACCGTGACGTCATTCCAATTACCGCGCACCGGACTTTTTAGTTCTGGGTTTTGTACCATTGCAATGGTGTACATCACGTCCTCTGCCGTGATTGGGGTAGCATCGTGCCAGTATTGGTCGGTCTTTAGGGTGAGGTTATAGACGCGTCCGTCTTCTGAGATGGTTAGCGATTCAGCCAGATCAGGCACCAACGTGCCGTCAGCGTCAACTGTGTAGAGTCCGCGGTATATCAGATTAACCATATCTTGGTCAGCCCGCGTAATCGCCAGCACAGGGTTTACAAATCGCGGTGCGCCAATAATCCCTTCGTGCAGTGTCCCACCACGGGTCGGTACGATGGTTTGGTTGTTGGTACCATACTGCCAAAGCCAAATGGCACCGCTTACCACAAAGATACACAAAACAGTTGCCAAGACCGCCCTATCAAACGAGCTTCGGCGATAGAGGTAGCCAAAGTAGTGGTGGAGTAGGCTCGGTTGTGAGCCGTCGGCGCGATTTCGGCGCAGCGGTTTCATAGAGTTTCAATAGAGAAAAATCAATCAAAGACGAGTATGGAGGGGCGGTGGTATGGCGAAAGGGCTACCAATCGCTGACCGCACGTATCTACACGAACAGGTTGAGCAGTGCTGCGAGCGCAAATGCTATAGCGAGCCCGATTGAGAGGCGAAACAGGAATAGTTCACCACCGCGTCGCTTATTGAAGGCTGCGCTAAAGTTGTCGCCACCAAAGGCACCGCCAAGACTCGAACCACGTTGCTGGAGGAGAATGGCTGCCACGAGGAGGACAGACAAAATAATCTGAATGTAAGGTAGTAGCGGCGCTACGACCGTTCGTAAGAATTCCATGTGCCTTCGATAGTAGCAAAAGGTTGGGTTGGTGGCAAGCCC
>CAZZPW010000002.1:0-6712 GCA_964655825.1 uncultured Candidatus Saccharibacteria bacterium | reverse complement strand
CTGCCGTATAATGTCACGCGCAGGGCGACAGATGTTACGTCGCCTGGAATTGTTGTTGAAATTTGAAACCCATTGTTAGTTAACGTGTAAAGCATATGGCAGAAAAGAGTCCAATTACTCCACTCGGAGACAAGGTAGTTATCCGTCCACTCAGCGAAGACGAAAGTGGGACTAAATCAGCCTCGGGCATCATCATCCCTGACTCAGTCGAGAGTAAAGATAAAAGCGATCAGGGTGTGGTGGTTGCAATTGGCCCTGGCGCCTGGGATGAAGATGGCGAAAAGCGTATTCCGCTCGACGTTAAGGAAGGGGACCGGGTGCTGTTTAGCAGCTGGCGTGAGAAAGTAAAGGTCGGCGAAGATGAGTACTTTGTCATTTCGCAGTCTGATATTCACGGAACTATTAACAGCTAAGCGTGCTTTTTATTGTGTATGGCAAAAGAAGTAATTTTTGGTGAAGACGTAAAGAAAAAACTTAAGAAAGGAGTCGATACGGTGGCCGATGCGGTTAAGGTGACCCTTGGTCCGCGTGGGCGCAATGTCGTCATCGATAAAGGTTTTGGCGGCCCAACAATAACCAACGACGGTGTATCTATCGCTAAGGATATTACCTTGAGTGATAAGTTTGAGAATATGGGCGCCGAAATTATCAAAGAGGTGGCCAACAAGACTAATGAATTGGCTGGTGATGGAACCACGACTGCTACGGTACTTACTCAAGCCTTGGTTCATGAAGGGCTCAAGCAGACCAGTATGGGTCTTAACGCTATGGCCGTACGCGCTGGTATGGAGCACGCCGCTACCGATGTTGTCGCGTCGCTGAAAGAAATGGCGACCCAAATCGACAGTACCGATGAGATCAAGCAAGTAGCGACCATTTCAGCTGAGAACGCCGAGATCGGCGAAAAAATTGCAGAAACAATTGAGAAAGTTGGCAAAGATGGTGTGGTTACTGTGGAAGAAGGGCAGTCGTTTGGTATCGAGACTGAGTACACCGAGGGTATGGAATTCGATCGGGGGTACGTCTCACCGTACATGGTCAGCAATTCGGAGCGTATGGAAGCCGAGTACAAAGACGCACAGATTCTCATCACCGATATGAAAGTCTCATCGGTGCAGAGTATTCTGCCCCTGCTTGAAAAAGTTGCCCAAGCTGGTAAGAAGGAGTTGGTAATTATTGCCGACGATATTGAGGGCGAGGCGCTGACCACTTTCGTGGTAAACAAGCTGAAGGGTGGTTTCTCAGTGCTGGGGGTTAAAGCGCCGGGGTACGGCGACCGCAAAAAAGAGATGCTCCAAGATATTGCGGTTCTCACCGGGGGTGACCTCATTTCGACAGACTTTGGCCATAAACTGGAAGACGTCGACATTAATCAGTTAGGAACAGCTGACCGCGTCGTGTCGAGTAAAGACAGTACGACGATTGTTTCAGGCGGTGGGACCAAGCAAGCGATTGACGAACGCGTAGCGGCCCTCAAGACGCAGCTCGAGAGCGCCAGTTCGAAATTCGATAAAGAAAAACTCGAAGAGCGGATTGCCAAGCTCTCGGGTGGTGTTGGGGTGATCCGCGTTGGCGCGGCCACCGAAACCGAGATGAAGTACCTCAAGCTCAAGATTGAAGACGCGGTTAATGCAACACGTGCCGCCATTGAAGAGGGAATTGTCTCAGGTGGTGGTACGAGCCTCGCCAAAGCCTCTGGTCTGGTGGCTAAGAAGCTCGACGAGAAAGACCTTTCCGACGAAGAGCGTGTGGGGTACAGTATCGTCGTAAAAGCGCTTGAGATGCCACTGCGCCAAATTGCGAATAACACTGGCAAGATAGATGGTGCGGTCGTGGTTGAACGAGTGCAAGAAATGGGTGGTAACGCCGGCTATGACGCGGCTAAGAACGAAATGGTCAAAGATATGATTAAGGCCGGTATTATCGACCCGGTTAAGGTGGAGCGAGCTGGCGTCGAGCACGCCGTCTCAGCCGCCGCTATTCTCCTCACCTCAGAGTGCGCCATTGCCGACGAGCCAGAAGACGATAAGCCCGATATGTCAGCCATGGGTGGCATGGGTGGCGGCATGGGAATGATGTAGTCATCAATAGGTGTACCCTGATGGGACATAAAAAACGCGGCCAGTGGCCGCGTTTTGGTTCATATTACCGAGCCGCCTCACTGTCTGTTGTACGGTCGTCGATAGCGACGCGTAGGCAAAATCTGTCTCGCAATGCCGTTTGTTGGGCATGCGAACAAAATCGATGCCAAGCGAGGCCACGATGTACGTCATGGTGAAAGGGTTCATCGTGCCAGATGTCATAGATTGCTTGATAGACTGCCTCACTGAGACCCGGATGGTCGAGTAACCGAGCGCAGGTGGTGGCGGTGAGTGTTGGTATTAACGGGACCACCTTATCCATCGGTAGCCTACGGTTGTGAGCCGCCGCTGTTCGTGTATAGCCGCAGGAGCTCTGTAGACAGGCAAGAATATGCTGAGTGACAAAATAGTCTTTTACCCGTCTTGCCGTTCGTGCACAGGTATCGCTACAGGTGTGTGACATACGTAATCAACTCCGAATATGATGGTTTTGGGGGTTCTGTTGCCTACCGTACACCGTTCTCCTATCCAGTCAATAGTATCCATGACGTGCCCTCATAATAAGCGTTTTTTCTGGTATACTATCGAGTATATTGGAGAATAATTACTGAACATTATGATTGGAATGTGGATTCTTGTAGGTGTCCTGGTAGTGGTAGGTATTTACGCGATTGTGACCTACAACCGCTTTGTATCACTGACCGTACGGAGTGAAGAGGCGTGGGCCGATATTGACGTGCAGTTGAAGCGTCGGTACGACCTCATCCCGAACCTCATTGAGACGGTGAAGGGCTACGCTGCGCATGAGCGTGGTGTGTTTGAGGAGGTAACCAAGGCCCGGGCTGAGGCTACGCAAGTCCATGTCGACCCGGAAAACATTACCCCCGAGCAAATCCAAGCCATGGCTGGGGCTGAATCGGCGTTGACCGACGCCCTCGGTAAACTGCTTGCAGTCGCAGAAGCGTATCCCGATTTGAAGGCGAGTCAAAACTTCAGCGAGCTGCAGACTGAGTTGGTCGACACAGAGAATAAAATCCAGGCCGCACGTCGCTTCTACAACGGCAACGTCCGCGACCTTGCGATTGCACTGCAATCCTTCCCGAGTAATGTCATCGGCAACCTCTTCAGCTTTACCGAGCGCGAGTACTTTGAACTCGAGGAGAACTCAGTCGAACGTGAAAATATTAACGTTGCTTTCTAAGTATGGAAAAACGAGTCTACTACAACAAACTAGTGCGCGATCTTATTAAAGACCGTATCGAAGCCAAAGGAGAGTCTTGTGAAATCCGCACTATCGACGACGTGCAGGAGTACCAACAGGAGCTCCTCAAAAAAGTATTAGAAGAAGCTGGTGCGTTGGCACACACCCGGAGTCGAGAGAAGTTTCTCGAAGAATACTGCGACTTAATGGTCGTGCTCGACTCACTCACCGACCTCTTAGAACTTTCTGAGGCCGAAATTAAAGAAGCGATGGAGCATAACGTGGCGCGCAAAGGTAAGTACACGTACCGCCACTTCCTCACCTGGTCGGCCGATGTTACCTACGAAAGTAACGAAACTCCGCAAGGCGTTCGGTAACATGTGTGCGCGCTGGATTGCGCTGGGTGTCTGTGTTATAGCTGCGCTCCCGTTTTCGGTAGCGGCTGAGACAATCGAATCGTTCTCTTCGGTGGTTTCCGTCAAACGCGACGGGTCGTTTGCTGTTGTGGAAGAGATTGTATATGACTTTGGTGAGCTGGAACGACGCGGCATATACCGTACGCTGCCCCGTACTCACCCTCAGGACTCTGGGAGCTGGTATCAAGACCGGGTCATTGAGGTGCAGGTCGATTATGTCCTGCGTGACGGAGACTCCACACCCTATACAGTACAGGAATCGGCTGCTGAGCTTGACATTCGTATTGGCGACCCGGCAGTAACGCTATCTGGCCTACAGACATACGTTGTGGGTTATACCGTAGCTGGCGGTTTGACGTACTACGATGATGGCGCTATCGATCTGTATTGGAACGCAACAGGCGACTCCTGGTCAGTACCTGTACAACGCAGTACAGCGATTGTTAGCGGGCCCGATACCGCACTCCTCCCGAGTCGTAGTTGCTACGTTGGTGCGCCTGGTGCAGACACTGCGTGTGCCAGTATTGCAACCTCGTCGCGGGCCGTTACCTTTCAAGCCAATCAACTCATGCCGGGGGAGGGGCTAACGATTGCCCAGGCACTCAACCCAACGGTCATTAACTATCAAGTACGGACCGAATGGAATCTCTGGTGGCTCTGGGTTACGCTTGGGTTGGTGTGGCTCATTGGCGCTGGGGTGTACGCGTACCGCCATCATACCTACCACGACCCAAAGCGAACCGTTATTGCCCGCTACGAACCGTATAAAGATTTCAAGCCAATGTTTGCTGGTCTTTTAATCGATGGGCAGCTGCAGAGTCGCGATATCACCGCGGGCTTACTCTACTTGGCTGAGCAAGGCTTTATAAAAATTCGCAAGACCGAACGCACGGTTATGTGGCTCTTTGAGACTAGCGATTACGAAATCGATTTGTTGCGCAACCCCAGCGAGACAGATACGAGCTTCCAGCAGGAGCTCCTCAAGCTACTGTTTGGTTTCAATGGAGCAGTAGGTGCTACCATGGCACTCAGTTCTCTCAAACGCAATCAATCAAAGCAACGCGAAAATCAACGTATTTTACGGCAGTTACGTACACGTCTTGAAGCAGACCTGACTGAGCGTGGTTTTTATGAAAGCGCCTACCAGCCAAAACTATACAGCCTTATCTTCGGAGTCGTACTACTCATTTTTGTTACAGCTGCTGTTGCGCGATTTACGGCGTTAGACGAAACATTCTTTGTGGTTGTCACCATACTCACTTTTCTCACGCTCGTCATCTTTGCTATCGTATCTAAGCGCCGCACTAAAAAAGGCTACGAAGCGCGTAACCACCTCGCGGGCTTTAAGCAGTTTCTCTCGGTCACCGGGCAAGACCGGTTTGCCTTTCACGATGCGCCCGCCAAAAGCCCGGAGCAGTTTACGCAGTACCTACCCTACGCGGTAGCGTTTAGGGTAGAAAAGGAGTGGGCCGAGGTGTTTAGCGATATCACGATTCCGCAGCCCAGTTGGTACGAAGACGGCAGCGGAACCGCCCATTTCCCAGCTACTGTGCTGGTGTCTGACCTGGGGAGTTTTTCGAGCAGCTTTTCGACGAGCTCTGGTACGAGCGCTTCATCTGGCGGCGGCAGCGCCGGTGGTGGCGCTGGTGGTGGGGGAGGTGGCTCGTGGTAGCTTCGCTCACTATACTATTGCCTGAGTGCTTTAAGACCAGGCAGCCTTCTTTATACCGCGACACCCCACTACGTTCACTTCCATATATCAAAGTATTTCTGTGGTTGCAGCCCCGTACGCAGCAACCATCACAATAAATGACCACTGCTAGTGTTCCTACACTTTGATATATGGAAGTGATAGGTATTGCTGCGAAAACCGTGGACGGTAACGAATACTGTAGTAAAACCGGCGCAGTATGCGTATAATAGAGCACTATGGCAACCCTCTACACGCAACAGAGTAAGAATATCCGCAAGACCTGGCTATTAATGACCGTGTTCTTGGTGCTCGTGATTGCGATTGGGTACGGCGTTGCGTGGTACCTTAATAATCCAGTTATTATTTATATCGCCGTCGCCTTTGCCTTGTTTATGAATGTCTGGAGCTACTGGTACTCCGATAAGATTGTGCTGCGGATGACCAACGCCCAGCCGGCCGACCCCACTCAACACCGTGAACTCATTAATATTGTCGAGAATCTCGCCATAACCGCTGGTCTGCCGATGCCCAAGGTGTACGTCGTCAATGACCCAGCGCCGAATGCGTTTGCCACCGGCCGCAACCCTGAACACGCCGTAGTGGCAGCCACTACTGGTTTACTGGCGATGCTCGACCGCAACGAAATCGAGGGGGTAATGGCGCACGAACTGGCCCACGTTGGCAACCGCGATATGCTTGTGATGACTGTCGCAGTGGTACTGGCTGGCTTTATTGCTATTCTGGCCGACTTCTTTATGCGGGCGATGTTCTTTGGCGGGGGTAATCGTGACCGGCACCCGGCATTCCTTGTTGTGGCGATAGTAGGTATTATTTTGGCGCCGATTGCCGCCCAACTCATTCAAATGGCCGTCTCACGTAAGCGCGAGTTTGTGGCCGATGCCACGGGTGCGCTTTTAACGCGCTACCCCGAGGGGCTCGCCTCGGCGCTCGAGAAAATCTCGGGTGCCAACCGCCCGATGCAGCGGGCTAGTCACGCCACCGCCCACTTATTTATTTCTGACCCATTTGGGGGCGAAAAACGCTCGGTCTGGCAAAAAATCGGCGGTCTGTTTCAAACCCACCCGCCAGCCCCCGTGCGCATCGCTAAACTGCGCCAGATGGACATGTAGCACACTCACACACCGTGCCATATACCCGCAGATATAAACCCGAAGAATCTCGCAGGTTTTGCGGTTTTTTTTGTTTTACCTGTTGTTCGATGCAGAAGAGACAGGATTTGAAGCTTATCGTTCTTCAGAACGCCTCACAGCTTCAGTACACCTTTTGGGTATTTCTGTTCATGCTTCCAGAAATCCCACAA
>CAZZPW010000001.1:28041-56652 GCA_964655825.1 uncultured Candidatus Saccharibacteria bacterium | reverse complement strand
ATCTTACCGGCAGTACTTAAAGGTTTGTGGTTTGCTCTATGATTGTACGACATATTAATTACGTTGTTTACTCTATTCTAACTGAAAGTTCCGCCCTTGACTGCTCTCAATGTGTGTAAAATGTGTATAACCACTACTCGTACCGAATGGCGTCGAGTGGGTTAAGCGACGCAGCCCGACGCGCCGGGAAAATACCCGTCAAATAGCCAACTCCAGCGGAGAAGAGGGCAATAAACGTGAGGAACGTGAGCGGAAATGAGAATAACTGCACCGACTGACCGCCGAATTGGCTCGCCACAAAGTTTAAAAGGATGTTTATAGTGGCGCCAAACACTACCCCCATCACAATCCCCGAGAGTCCGCCTAAGAAGCCCACCACAATCGACTCCGACACAAACAACCACTTAATGTCTTTCGGCGAAGCACCGATGGTGCGCATAATACCAATTTCTTTGGTACGCTCGAGCAGGGTCACCGTCATAGTATTAAACATACCAATGGCCGACACTACGAGCGCAATACCGCCAAAAACCGCCAGCGTCGCCTGAATGCCCTGGAAGATCTGGCTGGCTTGCTCGACCGTTTTAGAGAGAGCTGTTACACGATACCCTTCTTCAATCAACTCGGCTTCGACACTCTCAAGAAATTCGTTGGTACTTACCCGCACTTGCGCCCGCTCGTACTCCTCAATGCCGACGTAGTTACGTAATTCTGGCATCATCATGAGAGCGTTTAACACTCCCTCCTCGGCAGTAATACCCCGCACGACGTAGTCTTTTTCAATAATGATTTCGTTAATATCGTCGGTCCCATCATTTGCGGGGACCAGAATACGAAAGTTAACCGACTCGCCAACAAATGTTTCCGGCTCGTCAATACCAAATAGTTGCAGTACCGCTGGTGACAGCATCACCGAGCTACCATCGCCAGCATCTTCGTCGGTGAACACTTCCCCAGCCGAAGCGGTAACACCTGAATACCGTAAATAGGGTGGCTCAGCCCCTTGTAAAAAAACATTTCCGGTTAACCCTTGGTAGGTCACTAAAGCCGGAAACCGAGCTAGCGGCGCTGCATCGAGGACGTTCGGATTTTCTTCAAACCCCCGAATGGTCTCGTCGGTGATGGTCAGACTTTGAGAGCCAGTCGTCGTGACCCCGAGGGAGAGCAGTGTTTCACCGAAGACAATTTGCTCAAGAATAATTTGCTGCAGCCCGAACCCGAGCCCTACCAGCACCACTACCGCTCCCGTACCGACGCCCATACCTAAAATCGTCAGCCAGGTACGCATCGGGTTGGTCTTAAAGGCTCGGGTTGAGAGCTGGGCTAAGTCTTGCGTTCTCATTTACATTACCTGAAGAAATGAACAAAGTGAACAATTACCCGCAGTTTCGAATTCTTTTTCACCTTTAAAAGAATTCCTGAAACACACAGTAGGGTTCACGACATCTTTCTTGTTATGGTTACTCTCCAATAATACCACCTACACCCCGCTCTAGTTCTTATAACTCACATCAACTCCCTGGGCCACTAACTTCTCAAAGTAGCGTGTAAGCGAGTCGGCCTCTTTCTCTCCCAGACTAAGACCGCCGACGGTAATCCCACGCATGAGACTCGTGTTAAAGGTTGCGTCATCGATAACTCCGGTCACCCGGTCGGCAATCAGATCAACCAAGTTCTTATCTTGTTTGTCTGAAAGCGTAAGTCGGTACGTTTCCAAGAGGTGGTCGCGTAACCGGGCGGCTAGTTGATCTTGACTAAAAAATGATGTGGCTTCTTTAGCGCGTGTCGCGCGAAAACGACGAATATCGTCAGCCTGTTCGATCATTCGAGTCGAAATTTTTGACATCTTCTTCGCTATCGCTGGGTCGATACCTACTCCCCCCTTGTCATAGTCTGTCGTCAGTGATTTAACAAACGCCTCCCGGTGAATTTTACCGTTAATCAGGTACCGCACGGCCTTCTCTAGCCGTACGAGTTGGTCGTAGGTGTAGTCTTGCGTGAGATAATTCACCAGACTTTTGACGCGCAACGTGTCAATAGAATCGTACGGAAACAGACGCGCAAGTTGCTCGAGCTCGGTAACAATCGTCTCCCCTTCTTTAACTGGCTTAATCTGTTTACGTTGTGGGTTCACCACCTCACGCACAATCTGGCCGTCCTTAAGATAATACACCCGGTGCGCGTAACTTAAGTGCGCTGCATTGTGCGAGACCATAATAATGGTGCGTCTATCGAACGTATTAATTTCGTCGATTTTATCCATTACCTGCTGCGTTGAAACAGAGTCGAGGTTACCGGTTGGCTCATCTGCCAGGAGAATCTTTGGGTCGTTCACCATCGAACGAGAGACCGAGACGCGTTGCTGCTGCCCCCCGGAGAGCATCGCCGGGATTTTGTGCGATACAAACCCCACCCCAAACCGGTCCAGGAGCGACTGCGCCCGTCGCTCCCGCTTCTTTTTATCGGCATCACAAAAGATCATCGGTAGAGCGACGTTATCGAGCACCGTGAGCGACGGAATCAGGTTAAACTGCTGAAAAATAATTCCCATCACGTAGCGCTGAAAGTATACACGTTCCTCCTCGGGGTAGGAGTAAATATCGTCACCTCGAATGAGCATGGTGCCGTTACCCGGCGGCAACGACCCTTGGATGGCAAACATTAACGTCGACTTACCACAACCCGACGGACCAAACAGAATAATGTACTCACCCTCATAAATATCGGTATTCACACCGGACAGTGCCTTAAACTCGTTACTCTTCCCTTTATTGTAGGTGATGTCGACATCACGACAGATAATTAGTGGTTTTGCCATTCAATGATGCAAGGAGCGAAGCGACTATGTAGAATTGAGTTCCCAATTTTGCCCAAACCTAGGCAAAATTGCTGGAACGGTACAACACAATCACCGATGGACTATTATTCGGCCATCATCCTTACTAACATTGTAGCAGTAATGCCCATTATGTGTGGTATGTAATTCACACTTTATGAGTACTAACTCGCTACGCACCAATATTTTGCACCCAGCCAAAGGTAGCTTCAAAGTTTTCGAGAATGAGGTCAATAATGTTCTTCTCTTGGATCGGCGTAAAGAGCACAAAGTCTTCACTTTGCACACTGTTACCCGCTTCGTCGGTACAGTTGAGCCAAAATTGATACACCGTCGCTGGTGCAAAATCGACGATAACTTCAACGTGGCGCTCGGTGTAGTTCACCTGTTCAGGTTCGATGGTGGTTGGCTCAACACCACCCGCTACCCCTTCTTGGTACGTTAAAAGACAGGACGCTGGTTCGTCGGTACGCCACTCGATAATGGTCTGAATACGCGATTCGCTACCCGGGAAAATGGTCGATTCGTTCGTAACGTTCGAAATAATAGGCGCTGAGGTGTCGCGCACCGTAATAAAGGTGATCGGTTGGCTACGTACCCGGTCTCCCCCACTATTCTCGGCAATGACAAAAGCGACGTAGCGGGTACCAAGCGTGAGGTCGGCAATCCGCATTTGGTGAGTGGTAGCGAGTGTTGGTCGACCGACTGAGTTTTCGGCACCAGTAGTTAGATCTTGGTATTCGATAAGGGCTTGGGCGGGTACGGTTGTGTCCCACGCCAAGGTGGCGGCGTCTTCCTCCACCTTCACAATGCGTAGGTTACGAATCTCGGGTAGCGAAGCCTTGGTACGGAAGGTGAAGTCTTGCGATTCGCCGGTAATCGCAAAATCGTCTGTTGAACGGACTTTAAAGTGGTACTCGGTAAAGGGCTCCAAACCAATTAGCCGGATTGAGTGATCGGTCGTTGGTTCACCCGTACTCGATTGCGAAAAGGCGTATACATTGGGTTGGTACTGGCTCGCAGGAGTAAAGACGACTTCAGACGAGGCTGGTCGGTCAGTTGTCCACTCCACCAAAGCTGAGGTGGTTTCCGGCGTCACGGTCGGTGGACCAACGATGGTGAGGTCTTCGGTAATACCCTGTACCGCTTTTACAATTTCGTTTTGAATTTCACGAATTTCTTGGGGGTCTTGAATTTGTTGAATTTGCTCAATAATTTCTTGGGTGGTGACATCATTTACTTGCCCCGGGCCAACATCTTGCCCGTCACCGGTACCACTGTCACTCGGGGTACCTGAGGTAGAGATACGGTAGTCACCAGAAATTCCTTGGTTACCATCCTCATCCGAAGAACCAACCCGGAAATAGTACAAGCGGCCAGGTTCCAAGTCTTCGAGTATCACTTCGTGGTCAGTACGTACTGCTTCAGGAATACGCTCGATACCGTAGTTGGGTTGGAGACCGTAGTTTACTAACGAATCGGCTTCTTCATCGGTCTCCCAAGTAATACGGAGCGTGGTGTCATCGACTTGTTCGACCTGTACATTATCTATTTCCGGCGGTTCGCCGTCACCGACCTGCGCAAAAACGGCAGTGGTTTGCCACCAGCCGACCAAGGCATACAACAGGAAGAGCACGTACATTCGCCGCATTGCTCTCATTGTAACAGTGTTAGATACAGGTTGGTGCATAGTCTGTTAGTTACCTACAGCGGGTCGATTGCCATAAAGGTGTTAAAGCCGGTGTGCGGCGCGGAGGCAGTACCAAACGGAATCCGAATACCCCAGTACACACTATCTGTAACCGGCGGCGTGCTGGTACTCGGTTTTGGCAAATCAAGGTCTAGATCTACCCCTATCTCATCGAGGGTGCTACAGAGGGCGCACGCCGAGTAGTTAAAGGTGCTCGTAGCGAAACGCTGCTCTTCCACATCGATGACTGAGGCGGCACCATCGGTTAAGTCCGTTCCACTAATTTCGATATCGATATCGATATTACCTAAGTTACTCACGATATTCTCAGGGTTGGTACCCGCAGTAGTTGAGCCATTGATATCGAGTAAGCCGTAACTAATGGCATTTGCAACGTCAAGGGCTTGTAACTCAGCTACATCATTTGGGGGTGACGTGTTAAAGTCGTTGTTTCCACCAGCATCGCCCGCCTCTAGGTACGCGTACCAGAACACGCCTCCATCTGCGAGCGTCGGCTCAGTGTAGAACGCAAGGTCGAACGTACATGACAGCTCACAACTATTGCCACTACAGCCACTGAGTGTACAGCTATCGCCAAGGGTCGTACGGTAACAATTATTATTGTCTTCACTGCAGGATTGTAAACCGGCGACATCACTCTTGTAGAGCGTGGCTGTCGCGCTCGTGATATCAGCAAACCCGTTGAGGTCAGTGACGGTAGTAGTTGCCAAGACAGCTGTCGTGGTGCCTGGGGTAAGCGTAATTGTATCGCCACCATTAAAGGTAACTGCTCCTAAGCTCGGCGGGAACTCGAGCGACAACTCTGCGATGGTGGCGTAGGAGTCAAGTTCAGAACCATTATCTGTTATCCGCAGACAGTAATTATCGTCGGCGGCGCTACTCGCCACTTCAATCGCGTACTCGAACTCACTGTAGCGGTTTTGTAACAAATCGAACGATGTTGTTTGATTACTCGGGTCCTCAATCGCCTCACCAGCGGTAAACGTGCCTGACGTGTTTGTCAGTAAGTCGACGGTCGCGGCGTTATTCGTGTAGTTGGCACTACTGACCATGCAGATTGGGTCGCTTCCACACGAGGCTGCGACGGGAACGGAGCTAAAACTACCACCACTAACTGAACCACAACTTGGCTCGGCTCCGCGCGGCGCATACTCCAACTCGAAGAATTGGCCGAGGCGGTCGAGACCAGTATTATCGACACTAAAGCGGACCCGGTAGGTCGTATTAAACGCTACGCTGGTGAGCGGCGTATTTTGCGCTGCCGCCCAGGTAGCACCACCATCACCCTGCTCAGCACCGAAGATAACTGTTGGACTGGTCGCCACGCGTGGGTATGAGACAAAGCTGTCCCAGGCACCGTTTTGACCCCACGAGGTAAAGCCGTACCCGCCTGACGTATACGTACTGTCAGTCGCACTGGTGGTAGCGATACGTACATCTGACGGACTGTAGAGAGACACATCGATGGTGCCATCAGTTTGCCAGTCAATTACCGTTTCGTACCAGCCGGTACCGTGTGTGCCGGTAAAGTCAACGGTAGTACTCGCCAACATCGTAACACCGCCAAACGTATCGGTACTCTCTGCGTCTTGCACCAAACTAATACGATCAGTACCAAAGAGTTCATAACACACCGCGTAATTTTCGTTAGCGGTAACTGGTGACTGTACTCCGAACAGCACACACGACTCATCATCGGGACCGTTCCCGACGTCAACGTATTGACGGTATCGGATTGTCTCACCCTGACTAACCGTCTGATCAAAGCGAGCAATACCATCCGTCGCGCGGTCACCCTCACTACCGGACTGCGGCGCAACACTGTACGACCCGCCGTAACTGAAGGCAGTGCTAGCCTCGTAGATACTGGTGTCACCACTGTATTCGGCAATATCAGCGTCTTCAAAGTCGTCTACGGCAGTAAAGGTGGCGGTACTGCTACTGGTCGAAGACGCACTACCGTTGCCGTAGTACATAAACAGCGTTGCGGTATCATCAGCCGGTACGGTCGGTACCTGGACCCACACATCGGCGGACACACCTGCCGTAAAGCGCTCTACCCAGTGCGCAACGGTGGTGGTACCACTCTCGTCGGTAAAGCGTAGGTCGTTGAAGTTCGTTTGCATATCAGCATCGTAGGTAACATTCAGCAGCACGGCCGGATTACTGTAGGTTTCTGCATCGGCATTCACGACCCGAACGCGTTGGCGAGCATCCCAGTTGGTGTCATACCACTCACTGGCAGGGACCTCGAGCCCACCATCATCGTTACGCCAGCGGTAGTTGGATTGCTCAATCAGGAGACAATCCGAGTCTTCCCAGCGTAGTGAGCCACAGGCGCTGATACCATCGATATCGAAGCTTTCACCAGCAATATCACCACTATACTGCGTGAACTCCCAGAAATTACTCGACGTAGCCGTTACCGCGACGTTACGCCCACCGCTAAATCCGCCGCTGTTCCAGGCGGTATTGGTAATAGTAAGTGGTGCGTTCGCGTTTAGTGTGCCGAGTTCAAGGTTGATTAATCGTCCACTATTTACTGCCAGGTTATAGACACCGTTACTGAGCGCGGTAATGGCCGGTGTACCGGTGAAGAAGAGACCGTCGATATCGAGATCGTTCCACTCGTAGAAACTGCTTTCGAACGTACCGCCGCTGATATCGATCGCGTACTGTCCACTGCCGAGCGATTGGATGGTGGTGGTCGCGCCAGTCACTCCAATAATCTCCAGGGCACCGTCGGTCATGGTGAGTGATGCATTAGTCGCATCAGCAAAGGTCACCGTGACCGGGCGACGGGCACCACCAGTCAAGGTGACTCCGTCGAAGTCGGTTGCGTAACTCCAATACTCAGTCGAGCTACTGATTTCAAAATCACCCGCAATATAGAGGTCGCCGTCGTTTACGCTACCGCCATGGTCTTGCGAATAAATAGATGAGCTGGCGCTTACCGTAGTGGTGGCGAAGTCGCTGTTCCAAATGCGAATATCGACGTCGTCCAGGAGCGTCAGCGTGGCGTAGTTTTCGTCGGCAGTTCCTTTATCGTTCACTTCATAGGTATTGGCACCGCTGAGCACAAGGTTAGAGCTCGTCCACGTTGTCGCCGCTCCACCCACGTTATTTTTAAACACTCCGCCGACAGCTAACGTCTCGCCGGTACCCAACGTGAAGGTGTTGGCGTCCAGTAAGCGGAAATCATTGGTACTCGTCGCACTCGCGAAGGTCCAGCCACCGGTCGCACTCGAAACCTGTACGTTATAGAACACATTATCGCCAGGGTCGACCGTCTCACCGGTATCAGTCGAATCAAACAGCACTGTACTCGAGCCGGTATCCATACCACCGCCGGTAGCATCAAGTGAACCGGCAATACTCAGGGTATTGGTGGCCGTAGTAAGCGTACCCGTAGCAACAATGAGTGAGCCTCGGAGTGCTGCCGAACCGTCGGTCATCGTTACCGCACCGGTTCCGTCAATCCGTAGGGTATGGAGGTCGTTACTGTGTAAGGTGACGTCGGCCGTGGTGGTGCTGGTCATAGCCAGCGTTCCTCCATTCGCATCGAGGATAGCGCTCGGCTCAAGTACGAACGACGCGCCAACAGTTGTCGTACCGGCCGGGAGTGTCAACGAACTATCAACTACGCGTAGTTCGTCAGTCGTATCGAGCACACTACCAGCGACCGTGTAGGCACCACCACCACGCACTTCAAGCGCGGCGAAGGCGCTGCCGTTAGTTTGGAGCGTATTACCGGTATCGGTGGCGGTCAGGAAGACGGTTCCTGAACTAGCAGTAAAGCTACCACCCGACACGGCAAAGTCACCCGCAACCGTCGTTGTCGCACTCGGTAAGGTAAGGGCACCAGCTGACTGCGTATAGTCGCCCAGAACAGTGAGGCTTGGTGTGGTCACCACCCAGTCGCCTGAGCCCGTCACGGCTAGGTTGGTAAAGCTACTCTCGTTCACATCAATCGTACGGCCGCTCGCGGTACTACTTAACGTGACCGTCGACTGAGCGCTCTCAAAGCTAGCGTCAGTACCGAGCACGAAGCTACCATTAATTTCGTGACTCTCGGTACTCGAGGCCTGGAAGGTACCGTTCGGGAACACCTCGAGCGAGCCGTCGATATCGGTACCACCACCTCCACCGGCTAGAGTGACGTCTCCAGCGGGAGCGAAGGTCTTGCTATTCCATACAATAAGCTTGGTGTCGGCCGGTAAATCGAGGGTATCCGCGCCACTATCTACTGCCGTAAACGGAATGTCAGCGTCGTCAGAGCTGTCCCAAACGGCCAGGTCAGCAATGGTAATCGGGTCGGCACTCTCGTGGCGAACAATAACCCGGTCGACGTATACGTCCATGTTGAGGATATTCGCGGCTGGATCGACCGTCACCGTTGCTCCCGACTCGGCCTCTCCGTCAACGTACACGATGATACTATCGTTGGTGTTAAACCCAACCGCCGTAAACTCGTAAAAGCCGGTACCACTGGCACAGCTTGTACTCGTACTGGTGAGACCAGCGACGACCAACTGCACATTGGTGGTAGTACCATCACACTCAGCGTAGGCGGTACTGCCCTCGTCACTATAGATATTTCCAGAGATAGTAATTTCTTGGGCCGAGTCGGTCCAGACAACTTCACCCGGGTTGCCAGAGTCGCGGTCGAAGTCTTCTCCGGCAAGATTGCCAACTTCGTTGGTGAAGCGCCACGACGAAATTGTCGAACCGGTGGTTGATGCGTTAGCTGGATTCACCGGGCTACCAGTCTCTGTAAAGCGGTTGCTGTCTAGGTTGAGCGCAGGGTTGGCATCGATAACCGTGCCCGCAATAGTCAGCGCTTGAGCATTAGCCGCACTGACGTCAAAGTCACTAAAACTGATGTCGTTTACCGTCGGTGTACCGGTAAACCAAAGACCGGTCGCGTCAACGTTACGCGGCACGACATACTGCGCGGTAAAGTTGGTACTACCGCCCACGTTCCAACCATACGTACCACTCCCTTGGTTTTGCACCGTCGTAGAGGCGGTACTACTGCCAGCGATGCGCTGCACCCCACCGGTATAGGTGAGCGAGCCACCACCTTCTACGTATACATTGGCCTGACGGGGACTACCAAGACTCGTACCATCCCAGTCGGTCGCGTAACTCCAGTCGTCAGTAAAGCTACTATTTTGATAATCGCCGAAAATATAGAGATCTCCCGTTACATCATCGTGATCCATTGAATAGAGGGAACTCGAACCACTCGTGGTAATACTGCCGTAGCTACTGTTCCAGAAGCGTGGATGTGTGTCACCTGCCACTACGACATCGGCGTACGTATCAGCCAGCGTCTTAGTGTTGACTGTGTAGGCACTACCACCATAAAGCGACAATGTTGAGCCAACCCAGGTAGTATTGCCTCCCAGCGCAGTGTTCGTGAATGGTCCACCAACCGCTAGGGTGGTACCCGATTGTTGGGTAAAGGCAAATGGCTCGTCGATGGTCATAGCCGCAGTAGCGGTGGCGTTCTCAGTAATACTGAAGCTACCTAAGCCATCGATTGTAAGCGTGGCAAACGCTGAGGCTCCAGCGGCTATGGTCGCGGTTGTACCAGAGGCGCGCACGAAGCGTACCTCGCCATCGTTTGCAATAAAACTACCGTTATTGTCGTAACTACCAGCGAACTGGGCCGCGACACTATCGCTTGCCTCGAGCGTACCGAAGTTGCCAATCAGGACGTCACCCACCACTGAGAGAATCGGGTCATTATTGTTGATGTCGAGTGTACTGGTTGTCGCGACCCCGATGGTCAGGTCGCCAAAGACTTGTAAGCCCGTACTCGGCGCATTAGCGGCCACCGGGTTTGTTGTGCTATCGATGAGTAGGTTGTGGTACGGCGTACGCGTTACGTTTGGCGTTGCACCGCTGTACTGGAAGGTACTCGTGTCCTCTTGTAACGTACCGGTCTCGATGAAGACGTTGCCGCTACCGGCTAAGTTCCAGGCCGAGCTACCAGCATCGAGGAAGTGCCCCGCAGCGATAGCGAGCACACCATTCACGGTCGTGGTACCCGTCGTAGCTGGAGTTGTCAGCGCTCCACCAGTCACACCGTCGCCGAGAGTGAGATTATTGAAACTCCATGGTGTCGTGCCGCCAAAGGTATTATTTTGCCCAACTGTGACCGTACCGGCTGTCATAGCAATCGCTCCGTTACCTGTGAGCGAGCCAGTCTGAACGGTGAGATCGCTGATACCAGACAGCGTACCCGTGCTCACGGTGGTGGTACCGGCTGTCGTTACCGGTGTATTAATACTCCAGCCACCACTCGTACCAGTAAATTGCAACTCATCAAACGCGACGGTCGAACTGCCAGCCGCACCAATCTCCCAGCCGCTACTGGTCGCGGTGAAGTCAAATAATGCCGTGCCCACGGTAAACGTACCACCACTTTCTACGTACAGTGAACCACCTACCGTATGTGTCTCACCATCAGTAGCCACGTAGGTTGCGTCTGGTCCGACAGTTAGTGTTCCGTCACGATAGTTGTCGTTGCCAGCTCCAGCCAGAGTCACCACCCCATCTGGTGTAAACGTGGTTGAAGCCCAAACATAGAGGCCGTTACTACTGCTTACCGTTAACGTATCTGTCGAACTGGTAGCGGCGGTAAACGGAATATCGCTGTCATCAGTGCTGTCGTAGACAGCTAATTCGTCGATTGTTAGTGGTCCCGTATCTTCATGTCGAGTAATCAGTCGCTGGGCGTACAAATCAAACCCGTTGAGGCTACTGAAGTCTGGCCCGGCTGAGCGTAGCGCAAATTGAATGGCGTGTCCTTCGTCGCCACCATCACCATTGGTCAAGTCCGCTGCGCCGGTCGGACCAGCAGATTCGATTAGTTGACCACTGACGGTAACATTCTCCCCTCCCGTTACGATATCCTCTGCCAGGGTAACCCAAGGACTTCCAGGTGGAGTTACGTCAGTATCGTCACTACTAAACCACGCTGCGAGAGCATACGAATTGGTCTCTACCGTGGTAATGCTACTAGCTTGTAGTGGGTCAGGCCAGTTTTCGGTGAACTCCCAGGTACCCGCGACTTCTATCGGGTTATTGGTGTCTACGTTATCAAACGCCCCAATCCAGTAACTAGCATTACTGCCACCTGAGTCAGTGCTAACAAAGTCATACGTAGTAGGTTCGGTATTTGTATCCGAGACCACTTTGTACCAGGCGCCAACAAAGAGATCTACGCCAGCTACATTAGTGTTTGAGTCAATCTCCGTCCATCCAGCCGGAGGTGTAATACCAGGATCATCAAGCTTGCCAACTATAGCAACCAGTACGTCACCATTAACCATTCCAGGGCGCGGTACGCTGATCGTCCCAAACGCAGGAACGCTTCCGTCGCCCCCGCCCAGATCGTCTCGCAAAACGGGTACGCCAAGTAGATCATCACTTAAATTCGTGTTGGGATATTGGCTGACGGTGGCGGCGGTGGCGGTACTCGTAATGAATGTGGCTGGCTTAACGGCAATTTGTGTCGCCAGAGTTTCGTCACCAGTACCGACGGCGGTCAACTCAGCATCGGTGGTGGCTCCAGCGGCTGGCATTGCCTGGGTGGCTACGCTGAGATTAATATCGTCTGTTGTCGTGAATACCTCATCCTCAAATAACGTAGTCCATACTCCACCTGGCATAGTTACATCCTCATCGTTGTCGACTACCCAGGCAGCCAATACTAAACTACCGTTGGTAACCGTAGTTACACTGGGCGCAGCCGGTGTACCGTCGTTGACTAAGTACGTCCAGGTTGGAGCGACGTCAAACGGATCAGCTAGGTCAGCTCCATCTAGTGAGATCATGGTGTAGGTAAAGCCTTCGTTAAAGGCGCTGTTAGAGGTGAATGCGTAACTCGCGGGTTCGGTGGTAGAACTGGTAACGGTTTTGTACCACAGCGAGGCATACCGTCCTGGCACCGCTGACTCAGTGACTCGCTCCCAACCAGCTGGTGCGTCAACATCATCGTTAGTGTCTTTACCAACTATTGCAAGCAATAAATCACCTGCGTCAACCTCAGGTCGTTGAATCGTAAAGGTAGCACCAGCGTCAACCAGCTCACTACCACTCGTGAAGTCACGTACCGTGACACTCGTCTCATCAGCAGCTACTTGGTCACGATCTAAGTAGGCCATAATGGTTGGCTCTCCCACAAAAGACACATTTTCTACCGCGTACGCACCCGACAACGGATCGCAGGCCGTATTAAACGTTGACGACCCATTAACCACTACGGTTACCACTGGTGACGCCCCATCACACGTTGGCGCACCCATAGGAGTCACCCCATCGTCGGCATACACCACACCACTAATCGTACCGACAAACTGACTATCGTCCCACTGAATAGAACCCGGATCGCCATCATCATCGTCAAACGCTTCACCCGCTAAATTGCCACTACTGTTACTAAAGAGCCAGTACGTTCCTGGTACACCAGTTAGAGTCACGTTGGTAGCACTACCACTCACTAATGAGAAGGCAGTGTCTGGGTAGTTCGCTGCAGGATTGGCATTAACGGTAGCTGCATCGACGGTAATACCGCTACTGCTACTCGCAACCGTAAAGCTCACGGTATCGAGTTGGTTTACGACGGTACCGTTACTGAGTGCGAGTCCAGTACTATCTCCGTCGCCGTACGTAACGTACTGTTGGCTGGTGCTCGCTGCTACTAGCGATAGTGAGTAGGTACCACCACTTGAGCTTACGCTTGTACTAGCAATCGCGTCACCAACTGCGCTCAACGCACTGGTGATGACTACACTGGTACCCGAAGCCATAACCACGTTGGCAAGTCGTTCGCTACCGGTCAAATCAGCCCCATCCCAGTCAGTGGCATAGCTCCAATGCTCCGTGCCGCTCGCTCGCGTATAGTCGCCGTAGATGTATAAATCACCGTCAGCAGTGGCGTGATCTTGGCTGTAGATGGCGGCAGTGTCTTGCGTGACGAACGAAGTAGCATCACTATTCCAAAGACTAATGGTTGTGTCGTCGGTAGCCAGGAAGGTGCCAAAAGTATCACCACCGTGAGCTTTATTGTTAATGGTGTGATCCGGGCCAGAGAAGCGCACGGTCGAACCAGTCCAGGTCGTTGAGGCGGCGTTCATTTGGTGGTTAAACGTGCCGGCGATATCGAGTGTTACCCCTGAATTTACTACAAAGGAGTCGGCAGCAGTAAGTTGCCATAGCACTTCGCTCGCCGTACTCTCCGTTACGGTGTAGGTGCTACCGAGCGCGTCGACATCAACCGTGGCAAAGGTCGATGATCCCGCCGCAATGGTATAACTGCCGCCAGCACCAACGAAATCCACCGTCCCCGCATTCGGGCTAAAGACACTGTTGTTGTCAAACGAACCAGCCAGCGTCAGTGTACCCTCTGGGAACACGGCGCTACCACCGTCAATCGTAAAGTCACCGTCAATCGAAGCATTCGTATCAGCAAAGAGCCGGCCTGAGATATTTTCCACGGTACCGGTGGCCGCGAACGTACTTGGGTTCGCCATCGTCTCGTACTCCGCTCGAATCCAGGCGGCTGAGCGAGCGCCATCGGCAAAGCGGACACTGTCAACCAAACCATCCAACTCCTGCCCGGACGCTGTTCCACTACCAAGATTATCTTGCTCAAGACCGATATTAAAACCATTCGGTTCTACGTCGATAGCGGCAATCGTTTGGCTAATAATCCCCTCTTCATTTCCATCGACGTAAAAACCAAGCTCATTCGCCGAAGCGCTGCGCGTAAACACATACTGCGTCCAATCGCCATCACCAATCGCCGGGACGGTTACCTGCGCGCTCTCACTCCCGTCGGTAAATTGTGTGAGTGCAGTATTACTTCGACTCCAAGCGAGCCAATCGTTAAATTGCGTACTATTCGCACCCGAAAGGAGTGTTTGAAACGCACTGGTATTTGATGTTTGGTACCAGACCGAATACGTCACCGTGTCGCGTCCATCGACCATACTGGCCGGGAGCTCAATATGGTCCACAACCCCACTACCACCATACGTGGAGTTCGCTGGATCCATCTCCACACCCGTACCGATAAAGCCGGCTGGACTGGCTGCTTCGGACTCGTCGTCTGCATCGTTAGCGTTCGCGGTACTGTCGGTGTACTCACCAAGGTTGCCACGACCAGCCTGCCCTTCTCCTTCAAAGTGGTAGACCGCTAGGTAGTTATTACTCCATACATTTTCAGACCCAAATGGGTCGTTTGGCTGGTACGGACTCGCAATAGCGTTATCGAAGTACACATAGAAGGTCGTGTCGGTGGTACTCGACACACTGTCAGCGCGGAAGTACACCTCGCCGGTCTCAGCTCCGGTATTGATACTTACCACCTCAATTGGCATTTCGGTCACTCCGCCACTGTTGGTGACGCGCAGGTCTGCCCCATCACCTGCAACAGCAGACCAGAACGAGTTGTCAAATTGACTCAAGTCAACATAAACCGGGAAATCGCTGAGCGTCGCATCAATGAGGGTTGCATCAATAGTTATCGCCACTCGACTCGACCATTCTGAGCCGTACCACCCACTACCGCCGGCGCCGACAATCCGAACGTCATTGAAGCTTTGACCGTTCGCAATGATGGTTTCAGATGCGCTGTTTTCAAAGACCACTTCTCCACCATTCGGGTCGAAGCTTCCTCCACTCACCGTAAAGTCACCACCGACCGTGAGCTGCCCACTCGGAAAAGTAACGCTGCCGTTTTGAATAGTGTACTGATTGCTCGTCGTCGCGTTGGTGTCGATGTAGCTCCAGTCGCCACTCGCGTTGTTAAAGCGAACATCGTAAAAGGCGTTTAAGAAAGCTGTACCCCGCTGCTCAATCGTTTCACTACCACTACCGTTAAAGATAACTTCAGCGTTGTTGTGCGCAAACGTGCCACCGGTATTCGCAAACGAGCCGCCAATGGTGAGCGTGTCGGTTGGGAAGGTGACCGTACCGGTCGCGATGGTAACGTCGTCGGTCACCGTAATATTACTGTCGGTAAAGCTAATTGAAGTGGTGGCATCAGTTTGCGTAAAAGCATAGAAATTGCCATTAGCGGTTACCGTGTGACTTGGAATTTCATTACCCACCGAGGCAATCACCTCCGTCGTATTGGTAGCGAAGAAGGTTGCTGGGCTATCGAGCGTGTCGAACTCAGCTGCAATCCACGCTTGCGACCGGACGACGTTCGCAAAGCGCGCTTCATCTACAAACCCGTCGAGGTGTTCACCGATATTAGTTGATGTCTCAGCGGCACCATCTTGCTCGCCACCAAAAATGAGTGCATCGGTATCGAATGTGAGGCCAGCGCCATCAATGCCAGTGTCGGTATACACTTCTGAACCATTGAGATAGTGTTCGGTGAAATCACCACTACTATCATCGGCGTAGGTATACGTAAACTGTCTCCATATATCATCTCCAATATCACTGATTGCTACTTGGCCACCATCATTTTCCGTTCCATCACTAAAGATTTCCATGTCGGTACTATTCTCAACCCGAACAATCAGTTCATTTTCTTGACCACTATTCCGACCACTTACAAATGTGTGATCGTTACTAGTTCCCCCAGCATCCGTTCGATACCAAGTATTAAACGTAAATTCACTCACGCCATCCAGTACTGCTGGCGGTAGATTGAGGTGGTCGAAGGTGTCAGTACCGGTACTGTCGTTAGAGGGATCGAACTCAACCCCACCACCAAACAGACCGGTTGTGCCCGCCGCGTCCGTGTCATCCTCTGCATCGTATTGGTTACTAGTACTGTCGGTATACTCAGCTACGTTGTTACGACCGGTTTGCCCCTCGTCTTGGAAGTGGTACACCGCTTGGTAGTTATTGCTCCAGACATTCTCGCTGCCGTACGTACTATCGCGTGGCGGTGTCGTAGTGGCACTAAACCCGTGGTAGATAAAGAACGACGTGTCAGCACTATTAGTGAGGCTGCTGGCGCGGAAGTGCATCTCGCCAGTCTGCGCGGTACTCGACGCCCATACCACTTCAACTGGTACCTGGGTTTGGCCATCATTGGTGGTGACCCGGATATCGCCACCGTCAGAGCGGACGTTATCCCAGAAATCTTGCCCGAGTAAACTCAGGTCAACATAGACGGGGAAATCAGTCAGTGTACCGGTGACACTGGTTGAAGCAATTGTAATATTGGTGCGGCGGGTAAAGTCCTGGTCGAGCCAGTCGAGCTGAATGGTCGTATCGGCGTTGTAGCCACCTAGGTCGTCGATAAAGCGTACCTCGCTGGTGCCGGCAATGAAGGTGCCGTTGTTGGCCCAATCACCGGCGGTTTCAATCAGGTAGCTACCGCCGTTTAGGGTGTCGTTGCTACCAATCGTCACATCCGTGGCTCGTACGTTACCGGTTAGCACAATCGTCTTGGCGGCGCCGTCGATATATACGTTACCCACATTCTGTAGCGAGGTACTGGCGTTGGCGTCAGACCAATTGCTCGTACCGCCGCCGTCAAAGGTGGTGGTGCCGTATCCATTCCACACACCGTTAGCTCCAGTTACGAGGCTACCCTCCAAGAAAATATTACGCCCCGTTCGGTTGTAGGTACCGGTCGCGACCGTCAGATCGCCCGAGAGGTCGAGGCCGCCGTTGCCGAAAAATATGACCGAACTATCAGCGCCAGCAAAGGTAAGGTTATTGAGCGCAATGGTACCACTGGTGTCGGTCAAGGTACTCGTGCTCGTGGTGGCGCTCATCACAACAGTCGAGTCGTCGGCACTCACCACCGCGTTGTTGGTGTAATCACCAGTAATATCGATAGTAGCCTGCCCTAAGTTTGCAGTACCACTATTAATAAAATCGTATGTAAATGTAGTCACCGGTGTTGTGGTTCCCGGGGTATAGGTGTTACCACCCGCTACAAAAATACTGGCTCCGGTACAGGTACCTTGACCACAGACCGTCAGGTTATTACTACCATCATTCTCAATAAAGATATCTTCGTCACCCGTACTGGTAAAGTCGGCCACCAGGTTAGCATTCGTTACCTGAGTCGTTTCGTTGGCGTCAAAGGCGAGATACTGCTCGTAAAGGGTCACGCCGGTAATATCCCCCACCCCGTCGTACACAAAGGCGGTCACTGCTTCGTTTGCTTCAGCCGCGCCGTCAACAAACACCGTCACCGTATCACCGGCAAAGGCGGTGACGCCGCTGAGTGTCCAAGTACCATCTCCAGCAATCGTACCGGTGGCGCTCACCCGCGTGGTGTTCACGTAGGCGGCAATATCACCACTCGTGACGGGGGTGGTGCGATCATTTGCAAACACGCGGCCGCTCATCTCTACCCCGTCGGCCCAGGTAACCTGCCAGTCGTTGAGTTGCGGACAATCTCCCGAGTCACAGTCGAAATTGGCAACCAATCGGATATATGGATGGGTCGCTACATCAATATTCGTGAGATCGATTGGCTGCGTGGAGGTACCAACGCTATTCTCCGGAATGATACCGTCTGGCACCAACGCCCACGTCACCGCATCGGTCGAGTACTCAACTTGGTACGTAATGGTACTGGCACCCGGTGTTGTATCGTTCCAGGTAAACTCACCGAACTTTGGACCCGCTCCATCATTGAAGTCGATGGGTTCGCTGGTCATGGTACCGACCAAGCTGCCCGCACCAGCAGATCGTAGCAGCGTACCTGTAGAATCTTCAAAGGCGACAATCGCCACCGCTTCGTTGGTGTGACCACCCTCTTGCGGACCAAACTCGGTAATTTGCACAGATATTTCACTAGTGTCATTCGTGCCACTGGTCGACTTAGAGGCAAATCCACCGTCACCACCATTTTCACCACTTTGTTGCACAAGGGTAATGGCTGGTGTGCTACTAAAAGCTGTCGGGAACGATACCGCCGTAGCACTACCACTTGGTGACGAGCCACTCTCTGGTTCGGTAAATGACTGCATCGCTACACCACTCACGGTGGTGTCAGCTTCTTCTACAACGATGTAGTCAATATCCTCCGGATCGTGAATGGCTGAGTCAATCGTTGATAATCCAAGTGAGCCACAAAACCGATCCGTCTGCACCGGCTCCGCGTCACTTACAACCGCACAGCCATCGGTAAAGGTTTTTACCCACGAACTGTCGTTGTCGCTGGCTATGGTAGCGATAACAGACGGTGCGGTACTAAAGGCTGGTGAAAAGTCGACTTGGGTACCGGGTGAGTAGCCACTCTGGTAGGCCTGGATGAGTACATTAGACTCATCCTCTATCGTACCGGCAATCATTCGTACGCCCGAGCCACTATCATCGACCGTCCACTCACCCGCTTCCATCACCAGGTAGTCAACTTGCGTGCTCCCTGTCAGGTCGAGGGTCTCGTTGTCAACTTTAATTTCAAAGGTGGTCGCCGTCTTATTGCGGACACGCGGCGTACGGCCATTACTATTAGTGACTGCCCATTCCGGTGAGGCTACCACCACCATATTGTTATAGGCCAGGTTAGTTGTTACTTCAGTCCAATCATTGTCAGTTACAGTGACAGTGCCGTACTCACCAATTTGACTTGAGACCACTACTGCTTCGGCGGTACTTGAGGCCTCGACCCCATCAAAAATGTTTTGATTAAACTGCTCCGCTGTCGTCTGGAACCACGTTGACGCGCTCGTCGTACCAATCGTAAACGCAAACGCTTCCGACCACGGTGAGAAGGCATCGCCACCAGCCGGGTCTTTAGCGCGTACCCGCCACCAGTACGTGGTGCTGGTACTGAGCGCACTCGGGAAGGTGTAGCCAATAGTATCGCCAGAGCGGAACGGGTGGAAATTGCCGCCATCAGTTTGATTTAGAAAATCGACTGACGTGGAAGAATTAACCGTAGTACTACTAGTAAAGCTCGAAGTCGTGCTGTAAGAGAGCTCGTAGAAGAGGTCGTCGTCTTGTGGGTCAGAGGTAGTAAAGACCAGGGTTGGAGTACCGTCAGGCTCTAATTCGTGGTCAAACGGCTCGGTGAGCGTTGGTGTCTCGACACGCAGCCCCCAGGTAACCTCCCAGTTGGTGAGCGACGCACCGCTGTCGAGTTCTGCTACCAGTCGCAATTCATTGTAGGTCTCAGTATTGAGCGGTAGGATGTTAATTGGGCCACTGCCAGTAACAAAGCCAGTGCTATTATCTGGCAAATCGCCATCTGGCACCGCACTCCAGCCGCTGCCGGTAAAGTACTCGAGGGTAACGGTCGCGTTACCGGTAATAGCGAAGTCGAACGTACCCCAGGCATTACCCACCGTTGCATCGTCGAAGTCGATAGCCGTACTCGTCATACTGCCGGCCGTACTCGCGGTTGCAGCACCACTACTGGTCGCGACATTCACCAACGCATTCTGCGCAAATTGCTCACCCGTCGTCTGGTACCACTCATCGATTGATTGCGATTGATTAATGGTAAACGCTTGCGGCGTCGACCAATCACCGTAGACGTTACTACCGCCTGGGTCGATAGCACGAACCCGCCACCAATAGGTCGTACTGGCGCTCAGTGTCGTTGGTGAGAAGAATTGCATCCGATCGCCGGCGTTAAACGGTCGTTTATCACTGCCGTCAGTCAGGTTTACAAAGTCGAGCGGATTGGCTTGTGACGTTCGGTCAACCACCGTCGAACCAAAATCGAGATTGTCGTCAATTTGCACCTGGAAGTCCATATCATCGCCCGAAATATCGGTCGCAAAGAACTCAAACACCGTGTCTGGGTCTGGTTCGTGCTCATCGGCAAACGGGCTCAGGAGTGTTGGTGCTAATGGTGGTCCTGAGGTGAGTAGCTCGGGGTAGCTGGTGTAGGTAAAGAGGGGTGTGCCCGCACCGCGAATCATGCGGAAGCAGTATTCGGTATTGAATTGCGGGTTCTCTGGGCTTATGACCCAGTCAAACTCAAGTACGTCACCAATCGGTACCTCAAGCCCGAGAGCAGTCGAATTATTTTCTTCTTCGTAGGTACCCAAGAGGGTGGTACTCGCCAAGGTTGAGGTCGACAATGTATCGCCATCAGTCAGTGAGGCGTTGGCAGCTCCCACAAACGCTGGGGTGGTACTGCCGATTTCGCCGACGGTACGCCAGTCGGTATCGAGGGCGGCCGAACAGGTGTCGACAGCTGCATACTGCAGGGCAAAGTCGGTTGAGTTAATGGTGCCAGTGGCGTTACCAGCTTCGATATTCATGCGTAGACGCAGTGTGTCGCTACTATCAACCGCTCCGGCGCTCGTAATCGCTTCGCCTTCGGCTACCTCGGCACCTTCGGCCCCGATCCAGCCAGTGGTTGGTGGTTCGGCGTCTTCATTTTCGTACCAGCGGTACGACAACTGCTCCCAGCGCGCAGCTTGGTTAATTTCTTGAGCCCCGAAGCTGTACGCAAATGCATCGGCACCAAATTTGCGCCCTTGTACCGGACCAAGTACGTTTTTCTCATCACCATCAGAATGAGAAGAAATGTCTTCGTAGACAACATAAAACGGAGCGCCATTAGTGGATACCACCTCGTGGCCACCAATGTATTCGAGGCCGTTAGCCGTATCGCCGAAGTACGCGGTACCTGGGGTATCAGTACCAGGATTACACGTAGCGGTTTCGATAGCGGTGCCAGTCGTATTACGCAGCTCCAAGTCGACCGAACCATAACGTGGTGCACATATCACCGCAATATACTGCATGTCGTTTGAAAGTCCGTAGCGAGTCCCGAACTCTGTCTGCGGCCAGTAGAAGGTGGCGTCAGTACCATCTGCATCGGCTTGCTGTACACCTGCCATCGGATAGAGCTGTCCGGTTACCCGTAAGGCTGCGCCATTGTTTTGATTGCCACCTGCGCAGCCACCGTAGTCAACGCGTTCGCCACGGCCGATACCACTAGCGGTGCCTCCAGACCCAACACTACAGAACACGGTTGGGTCGGGGTCTGCTGTTAAGCTCGACAAAAGTGCACTGTTAGAATCAAAACCATATAAATCCCTGAGGCTCGGCGGTACTGGCACCAAACCATCTGAGTTACTACTCTGGTGCATTACCAAAACTGGATCAGTGGCATCAATTACGAGACCATCACTACCGCCAGGATTACTCGTGAAAGTGGTAACCGTACCGGTCGCAATCGAGACTGTTTGGTCGGCTGTACCGCTATTACCAATGAACGTACTGGCGGATGTGCTCGCAAATGGTGAGAGCACAAAGACTGTTTCATTACCTCGGTTTTGCGGGATTAAGAATGTAGTTGTTGCAAAACTAATTGGCACGATAGTCTCACTACCATCGTTACTATTAGAAGTAACGGTACCAGAGATTGGGCCGAGAACGCTAATGACTGAGGTCGCAGTAAACGTACCTGAGCCAAAAGTGGTCCGCTCCCCTTCATCTAGACTCACGGGGGTACCTCCATCCAACGATACCTCATTGTTATCAACTAAGCTGACGATGGAAATTTGGTCCGTTCGTCCATCATCATCAACCACGTAGTAAATCGGCGTAGTAGTGCTGTAGGTAAACGGTGCTACTTCATCGCTCGCACTAGTGGCACCACTGTTACCGTAGTACATAAAGATAGTGCTACTGGCGCCGGGTGCGAGTTCATCAACCTGCACCCAGATATCGGCCTCTTCGGCGGTACTATCGAAATGTTGAATCCAGTAGTCGAGCTCAACGTAGGTGGTTGGATCGAGGGTTTCGGCTGCTTCGGGAGTAATATTTGGCTCAGGTTCGACGTATCGCCGCGCAATTAAGTTGCGTACTCGCCCGCCTGACTGTGAGTATTGCAAACCAACCTCGCCGGCACTCTCAATGTCGGTTGCGTCGGTACCAGAGGCGTGTACCACAGCGTCGATAAAGCCGGGGGCTGGTTCGGTACTAGCGTCGTCAATATCCCAGTAGTAGAGATTGGTGTCGTTAATACCCCACGCACCAATGGCAATTTTGCGCCACTGGTTGTCGGTTACATCTCCCGGGTTAGTACCGTCGACCACCACTGCACCAGTAGCGCCCTCAATAATGTCACCGTCGTAGGCGTACCCACCGTCACCACTACACGTCAATCCCGCCTCAGCCCGAACCGCATTGTAGTAAGAAGCCTCACTTAGGTAACGAGCGTATGCACCAAAGGCAATATTATTTGGATAACACGTGTCTATAAAGACTTCGGCCTCGAAGTAAACGTCTCGTTCTGAAAGCGTTGTGTTAGGAACTCGAATTGATTCATTAACGTTATCGCCGGTGTCAAACGTGTAATAACCTGCAACGTTGTACGCGGTACTCGCTCCCGTACCATTCGCGTGCCAGTTGTCTCCCCGGTCATTCGTGTATTCACTGAGACGGTCACTACTGACATCGTCGTACCACAGGTATACGTTGTCGGTATTTTCGAGTGGTGCGCTGGGGGCTGGGTTATCGAAGTAAAGGTAGTAGTCGGTGACCGTGGTGCTCGTAGCGTGGTCGGCTTGCAACGCAAAGATGACCGACGTGGTCGCGGTATTACAATCACTTACGACGCGATCAATCTCGGTACCGAGCACGGAGTCTTTATACACCACCCGCAAGTCGTCACAACTGCTGAGCATATCGCCATTGCCAATTAAGGTAGCGGTGTCGATGGTGGTGCGGACGGTGTAGTCGAGATAGCCATTCTCCGGGCGGTTGGCGCCAATCGTGATCGGGATTTGCTGGCGCTGAGCGTAGGTCTGATCAAACCAAGTTGTTTCATTCCCTCCCTCCTCACGAATAAAGCGTACGTCTGAGCCATCGCTATTGACGTTACTCCAAAAGTCGGCCGAGCTTGAAGCCGTAAGCTCCAAGAACACTTGTTGCTCGGTACTGGTGGCGCTGGCAGCAGTGTTATCGATACTAATTGGTAACTTGTACTGCCAGCGACTATTCCAAAATGGGTCGAGCAAACCATACGCCCGAGAGCCAATCGCTTCAATCCAGAACTCACCGTTACTAAATGGTGGAAAGGCAATCTCCATCTTAAAGTAGCGGGTCTCACCCGGTTGAATACTGAAGCGGTCAGGGGTTTCGGTACGGGCCTCAAACTCCTCAGGTACTGGCTTTACTGCTGGGCCAACGCCAAGCAGTCCACCTAAGCGCGCGGCTCGGCTTGTATCGGTTTTTTCACTCGTCGTTGCAAACTCCTCCTGCTCCCAACCACTGCGGTAGGCGGTCTTAACATGCTCTGCTACCCGCTCGTTCTCGACCCAGCACTCACTGCCCGCGCCAGCTAAGTAATCGCACGAGCGTACAACTTCTGTTGCAACACAGGTGTATTGCAGATCGGTCTCCTCCGCTATGGCTGACCCTGTGGTAGCTGTACCGGTAGCTACTGCCTGGGCAAACGGTAGCGCGGTGGTGAGCGCTTGCGAAACCGTAGTGGTACTGGTTGTAGCCGGTGCTACTACGGGTACGGTATCAGTCGCGGTAGGTTGCGGTACGGTTGACGGGGTGGATACCGTTCCGGTGGCAACCGGCATCACTGGCGTGGTTGGCGCTGTAGCGGTATTGATTGTGGTATCGGCTGATTCGTCAGACGTTGTAGTTACCTGAGCTGATCCAATACTCCACCCAGCGTCACAGTGGTACACGTATGGCCGAAACTCTGGAATGACCACCTCGCGGGGTTTGTTTTGTTGCCACACCTCTAAACTTGTTACCTCGCCAAGACCGCCAGCTGGGAAGTACGTCTTGACCTCAAATTCATCGCTGCGGTCACTCTCGTTTGTGACGTTAAAGTACATAGTGGCCTTAGTGAGTCCTTCGTAATTCACATCATCGGATTTGATGATAAGGTTCTCGTCGCTATTTTCGTCAGTAAAGTCGAAGGTGATTACCTCTCCTGAGGGTAAAACTAAAGTATCGCCATTAAGAACGGCGTCTTGAAAGTTATCATTAAAATGTGCCAACGGGTCAACCGGCTCGGGGGTACCGCTTCGGGTAAATATCTCGAGCCACGCTGATTCGAGATATATTTCTTCAATTGTCTCGCGCTCCCCTTCGTACGCGATGCGCACCTGTAACTCACGTAGGCTCTCTGCGTCTTGAATGAACGGTAGAGCGAACAGGAAGTAGTCGCCATTGAGGCTATTACTCACCTCTTCTTCCAGGAGTACTGCACCAGCGGTCTCCCATGTCGCACCACCGGTCAGTGAATACGAAACCTGAATTGAAGCAGGTCGATCGAGTCGGGTCCACTTTTTCTGAGCGGCCAGCGATACCCGGAGCTGGGCACCGGTTATCTGGGTGTCGTCGTCAGCGAACACTGGAAGCCAGAAGTCGCTCAAGGTCACTCCGTACGCTGGTACCGTTGCCTCTACCTCAGCCGTAGATGCTGGGGTATCGGGAGCGCTCGTTGGTGTAGTATCGTCAGGTTCTGTCTCGGTTTGGTCTGTTGCCCTAGGCTCAGTCGTTGTCGTTTGCGGTGACGCACTCGAGGTAGCTGTAGGTGCGGTACCCGTCGCTGTCGTAGTTGGACTCGTGCTCTCCGTTTCGTCTACGTCTGGCGCTGTGCCAGAGGCCACCACTGCCATCTCTATCTCGGTGGTCGTGACTGGTGAACCAGCTTGAGCATCCGCTACTTCAGCTATCGTTGTATCGACTGCTGTTTGTGTGTCCGCTGCAGATGACGCTTCATCACCATCGGCCGCCTCCGTTGTGTCCGTTGCTTCCGGGATTGATTCAACTTCTGACGGGGTTGCAGTCGTTGCCACCTCATTAACAAACGGCAACAACTGGGTAGCGGTCGTGAAGGCAAACTGGAAGCTATTCTGTAAGCGCTGCATCACCGTTGTGGTAGCACTACTCGTAGCGTTTGGAGCTGGTGGCGCTTCTACCGAAGCATTAACCGGCGTACTCGCTGATGTTGTCGTCGTGGTGGTCGTATCGAGGTCTGGTATGTCGCCAGCTGTAGACGTACTCGTTGGGGCGGGCGTGGTACCAGCCGCTGGTGTTGTCGTCGTGGGAGATGTAAATGTATTTTCGTCAGAGAGCGTTTCTGTAGTGCTGGTGCCAGTTTCGAGCACTGGCTGCTCCTCTGGTTCCCGCACATCTTCGGCTGCTTCTTCAGTCGGGCTAGTCGGCGCAGCTAGTAGCGCTGATGTAGTTGCCCCCGTCTCGGTTGGTTCGGTAGCACTTGCAGACGTATCACCATCGGCCGGGACATCGCTATCCGCTCCGTCAATCCGTACAGTACGTGTCACATCGCCCCGGACGTTCTCGGGTAAATACGCCGAGTTTAAGGTATTAAAATCTTGAAATAACGCATCGCCGGTTACATTTTGTACCAAGAGTGTTTCCGTGTTTTGCCACCCGTTACTGGAGAGAGAGCCGGGGAAAACATTTACCGTTGATTCAACCACTCCAACCCGCTCCTGGATTTGTGCGTAGACGTAGCCACATACAAAAAGCAGGCCCATTACAACCATTGATTGCAGCGCAATTTTTTGTGTTAACCGGGTATACGAATCCATTGTAGAGCGTGAGCCAGCACGCATCATCCAGATAGAATGCTGGCCTATTATAAGTATAGCCCGGCACGAATTATCGTGCCGGGCTATACAGGGTATTTCTGTGGAGAGTTACTTCAGGATCTTATTTACATCACTGATTTCTTTCTCAATCAAGGTCTCTGATACTTCAAGCGCCTGGTTGAGTCCTTCGACGGCTTCGCGCTCTTTCTTGGAGAGACGAGGACGCTTGGTGATAGTCACGATCTGGTCGTGAATTTCGTCGCGTAGGGCGGAGAAGATTTTCTCCATCTGGTCTTGTATCTCACGTACCTCTTTGCGCAATTTTTCTTCTTCTTGGCGAGCACTCTTACGCTCGTAAAAGAGGTAGACGAGTAGAAGTGCAATAACGAGGATGAGGAAGAGGATGAGGAGGTTGATGCCCGTCAGATACGACCAGATGGAGCGTGATTCCTCAACTTCTACTGTGGCAGTCCAGCCTGCCGTGATGAGCACTGGTACTGAACTTTCCGTCTCGTTGCCTGCTTCATCGGTGGCGATGACGCGTACCGTATAGGTACCATCTTCTAGGTCTTTCAAGAGGTAGCCGAGGGCAGCTTCGTCTGGAGTGATTACAAATGGTTCCTTGTCGGCTACAAATACTTCGTATTCGGCAATGCCTGATGTAGCATCTTCCGCTTCAAATACCAGGAGCGGGAAACCAGTTTCGCTGTTAGAGGTGCGCACCTCGATTTCGAACGGTTCGGGAGGAGTAGTGTCAATTTTAATCGGTCGATTTGTTACTGTACCCCACCCCACCTGATTGCGGAATTGAATGCTTAGATACTGTATTCCGTCGGTCAGTACATCAGCGTTCACGGCTAATTCTTCGATTGGGGGGTCATAGGTCGTAGTTGGCTCGTTGTCAGACGTAGTGGCAATCTCTACGGCGACCTCATCAACATCAAACGGTAATTCCCAGGTGAAGAGTGCGTCCGTCGTGCTGTACCACATATCGGGGTCGAGGAATTCGGTTGAACCCACTTCCGGTGCGCGCGGTGGGTCACCAAACGTAATTGCTTCCTCACTTTCGGCGGCACCTGTGTCGGTAGGAGTTTCAGTTGGCGTTGGCGTTGTTTGGGCTGATACGGTGTAATTGGCACCGGTTGTGTTTTCCAATACGTCGGTTCCCCGCCCATCGGCCGCTAACACTGAGCCCGAATCGAATGAGACACTACCAGCCCCCGCCCCTGACGCACGGAACGTTACTTGCAGGAGGGTCGACGGGCTGGTAATGGGCGCGGTATGCCCACCACCAAAGGTGATGGTACCGGCACCATTGGAAAACGTCGGCTCGACTGGCCAAAGCGTTAAGACCGAACCGGTTTTTGCAACACTCACCACTGACAACGCGGTTGTATCGAAGGATAACTGTGCCTCAACCGCGTTGACTGAGTCACTCCCTGGCACGACCTCTACAACAGCCGTGAAGGTCTGCCCAGCGCTATAGGTACCACTACCCGGAGTAATGCGCAGGTCTGCGGCATAGAGCAAATGCGGGAGAGCGCAGAAAAGTAGTGCTGCCAGTAGCAGGAGTTTACCGTAAGGAACAAAAGAACGATTAGCTAACATACGTTATTCGATATACATATTATGACACACGCCGTTTACTTTTTGGTTGAGTTATCTTCAGCTTTACTTTCTCTTTTTCGTGCGCCAACATGAGCGGTAGTTTAAGAACTAGAACCCCGTGCTTAATTTTAGCCTCGGCGTTATCGATATCGATGCTATCGGGCAGAATGATGCGACGATAAAACTCACCCCAAACACACTCTTCGGTCACGTAGGCACCTTCTGGCCGGCGTTTATTGTGGGCCAGAAACTCAGGCCGAACGCGCCGCCCTTCGATAAGCACAATATCGGCGTCACCTTCAATCGAGACGTGAATATCACTCATATCGGCGCCAGAGGCTTGAGCGTAAATGACAATATGTTCTTCAGCCTGAAAGACATCGACATTTAATTGCGCCACCTTGTCGATGGCGGTTTCTTCTTCACTCGAGAGCAGCTTTTGGTCGGCCCGCACCCCTCTCCCTTTGAGTCGTTGTAGAAAGGACATAGGTACCTATAGTGTACTGCACCAAACTATAAAAAAATGTGGTATCAGTGGATTACTTATCTTCCTCCCCAACAGACCTTTTCGCACATTGTGAGCTACTTCAGCTCTGAGTATAGAAACGTGAGCACTACTTCGTAAACGGATAAAAGCGTCGGTGCAGTAGTACACAGCGACGACATAGGTGTGCTGGTCGACCGCCTTCCGGCGTACCGCAGCTGTACACCTTGTCTGCCGTCTACTCCTAATGTCGCAGCCGTCGAGGCAAGGTCTTGCGACAGTCCCCCGGACTGTCTCACCGCGGCCTGGTCGTGCTCGCAAGCTGCGCGCGACATCGGCCGTCGCTGCCTAGCGCAGCGATCGGATAAAAAAGTCGGTGTAGTACGTCAGATTACAGGCTATGTGACGCTGGTCGACCGCCTTCCTCCGCGGCCTGGTCGTGCTCGCAAGCTGCGCGCGACATCGGCCGTCGCTGCCTAGC
>CAZZPW010000001.1:9402-27941 GCA_964655825.1 uncultured Candidatus Saccharibacteria bacterium | reverse complement strand
CCGCGGCCTGGTCGTGCTCGCAAGCTGCGCGCGACATCGGCCGTCGCTGCCTAGCGCAGCGATCGGATAAAAAGTGCCGAAAGGCACTTTTTATCCAGTCCAGTCGAACAGCAAAATCGAGAAGTCTGTCAGTGACACAGAACCATCCTGGTTGATGTCAGCTGGCGGGTCCGAGTCTCCACCATCACCTCCCCACCAAAAGAGCAAAATTGAAAAGTCGATAAGATTGACAAACCCATCACGATTAAGATCGGTATTTAATGTCACCGCTGCTTCCTCCCCTACTCCAAAGACGTTCCAGTTAGAGAATGGGGTCGGGTCAGCATCGGTGGGCTCAGCCCGAAAACGGACTTCGTACGTGCCTTGCTGCAACCCCTCTGTTGACAATGACGTGCTGTACGCTCCGTTGCTCCCACTGGTGGCTAATAGGGTCTGCGCACTTCCGCCCTGCGGTCGGACTTCGATGGTGACTTGACTGTTAGGTATCGTGTACCCCTCGATGGTAGCGACGGTGTCGAGGTCGACCGGGTCTGGGTCGACAGCAATGGTGCCTATCAGATCAATACTTGAGAGCGTAACAGCGCGCGCGCCGGAGACGGTAAACGAGGTACTGTACGTATCGCTTCGAACAGTATTATCATCTATAGCGTAGATGCCAAACGTGTACGCCCCGCGGGCAATCTCATCGACTTGGACCGTAAACGTACCGTCACTATCAGCCCGGCCGTCCTCCGCAATTTGCCCATCGACGAGCACGACAATATCGGCTCGGGGCCAGGCCGTACCGCTAATATTTACGCGACCCTCACCGCTCTCATACGGGCCTTCGTTTTCAAACCCACCACCGGTACCACCACTTCCACCACCACCGCCGCCGCCACCTGAGCCGCCACCGCCTTCACCAGACCTTTGTGGGCCATCAGCTGGGTCGGTACTGTTCGTTTCACTACCTGCATTCGGGCCACCGCCAACGCCCGAATCGGCGGTACCGGTACCATCTCCACCTTCGTCGGCATCGGTGTTGGTGGTACCCGTTGGAGCGGGCGCAACATCAAATTGAATTAAATAATCGTCTGTGTTCTCGTTACCCTCGTCGTCAGCACAGCGGACATAGAATGTGTAGCTGGTGTCTGGCGTGACGGAGATAATACGCGAATGAATAATCAAACCGCTACTATCGAAACTATTAGGCATGGTGCTGTAGGTGGTACTGGCTGTTGTGGCGTACCGACAGGAGGCAAACTCGTTTGTCTCCAGCGACATCTCTATATTAAGTGTCGTACCGCTAATAGTACCGGTCGGCGCACCATTAAACCGCACTGGCGGGATTTCCTCTGTGGTGTCAACTGGCCCCACACCAATCGGGTCGTTTACAAATATAACAAAGTCTGCGCTGACCGGGGCCGCGGTACCGGTGGTGGTGAGCGAAATTTCGTGGGTGCCCGTAGCGGTGCTGTTGGTTACGGGCGGCGCATCAGCTGGAAGTGTCGTGGTGGATGACGTTCCCAGTACCACCTCACGCTCTCCTAAACTAGTTGCCGTATGATTACCTACCCGAAGCTCTACCACATCATCTACCTGTAAGCCCGTACTACTATTGAGCGTGTACGTCACACTCCCACCACTCCCTCGAACCAGACTCACCCCGTCATCGCTGGCAGACGCCGTAGTGGTAGCACTACGTGTCGCACCGTTCACTATCATTTCGATATTTCGTTCAGCGAACGTTACGGTATCGGTACTTACTACAAAGTCGCTCGGCCAAGCAACGGTGAGTTGTCCACTCGGAGGAATCGGTTCAGCCAGGGTGAACCTAAACGTGTGATTAGCGTCCTCGCCCGGTGCAGAGGTCGAGATCGTGTCACTAAAAAAGGTCACATTTTCTGCTACGGCAGACTGCGCGTACACAACAAAAAGTGCACACGCCACTACTACGGCACTAAGAAAGCGCTTCATACACGTATTGTAGCGCACCTACACTGACTGACTGACCACGTTATGTACACGTTGCCGACGGTAGCCAAAGTCAAGGGTATAGTTAATAACCATCAACACAACCACGATAAAGAGCAAAACACTATTGATAGCAGTAACCATCTCCGCGTCCCATACCGTGCGCTGCGGGGTCGAGCTGAGGCCGAGCGCAAGCTCACGTTCGGCTAAGACCGCCTCGCGCTCGTCTAAGGCTGCTTCTTGCTCGGTAAGCGCGGCAGTAATGACATTATACTCGTTCGGTGCTACCCCGGCTGAAGCACTGATGGCATTTGCTAGGTACTGCTCTGTTTCAACTGTGATGACTTTCGTTTCGGGCACCAACACACCGCTCACAAATAGCAATGTGCCGGTCAATGTCAGAGCGCTGACTCGTAAAACACTATGGTACATATGGTGGGCGCGCTCGTTTTCCATATAGCTATATTAGCATGGACATATGCTGTCTTAGGCGAATATCATGAGGAGCAAGAAGAGTACGAACGCGGTCACAAACAGCATCACAATCGCCGCCAGGACAAGGGGTGACGGCCCGGTTGGACCAGTGGTCCGAACCAGTCGCCGGCCACCCGAGAGTTTTCGAATTTGCTGATTAATGTAGTAGCGCACCAAAACGTACGACACGAGTGCCAGTACTACGAGCGTAATCAGGAGGGGCTGCAAAATCTCCCACGGAAGGACCCAAAAAATCGTATTGGCGGTAGTATTGTATTGCGCTTCCCCGGCAATGCCGTACACGAGCGCGACCTCAGCCGTATACCGACCAAACCCGAGTCCATTCTCCTGCCACTCCGCAAACAACTCGCGTTGTGTGCCCGGATAGACACCTGCACGACTATCGTTCATGGTGAGCTCAGCAACGGTGTCGCCCAGCATATTACTAATCGTTAAGGGGCCTACCGGTCGCACTAGTACGTTTCCGTCGTTTTCCACCACCGCGGTAAAATTGACCGACTTGTCGCCGTAGACATATTGGTCGGTTTGGAGGGAGCGAATGGTAGCCCGCTCAACGATATCGCCCGACACCCGAAGGTTAATAATATTACCAACTCGGTACCCTACACCAGCACTCGCTCCTTCGGCAGTTTCTGCCGGGGGTTCTAGTGAGGCAAAAACGCTCCCAAAGTGCCCGCCAGGAGCGGCGTCGTCAGGAACCGATATCAAAAACGGTACCGCTTGCGACGCCCCGGGTGCGAGCGTTAGCTGGGTAGCGGTAAGCGTTATCCAACTCGACAGCTCCTGCCCGCTCCGCTCCAAATTATCTTCAGCGTAGATTGGCTGTCCGTTACCAGCCACCCCCTCAATATCGCGTACGAACAAAAAGTATGTCTGCGCATCGTCACTCAAGTTGGTAACTTCTACAGCGTCGGTGAGTTGCTGTCCTGGGTCAGCTGCTGTTTCGATAACCGATGGAATTAAGCTCGCCCCCGCCGTTTGTGCGAGCGCCGTTATTGGCGTGATGAATACTAGGAGACTAACGAGGAACAACGATCGGAGCATACAAAACTCTATATATGAATAACGTGGTATGTCTCAGTATACCACCAAGGACAATGTGTACGGTAAAATTATGTGTACACCCAACAAAAAACTCCCCTCTTGGGGAGTTTTTTGTTTGTGTACCTGGTTCGTTAGAACACCGGCGTCGCAACGTAGGTAAGTAGGGCGGTGTAATCGTCGGCTGCCTCTTGGAAGCTCATGATTTCTGCCTTGTACATTACCTGCGTAAAGCCTTCGTCAATCGATGAGTTTAGACCATCGGTTGGGCCATTGTGGTAGAAGATTTCACGTGGGCCAGTCGTGAAGACCGGCACGTGCTCATACTGCCCGTCTGCGAAGGTCGCGCCAACATCAAGCGAACCATCTGAAGTTCGGAAGCCCCAGTGACCATACGTTTCTTCAGAACCAATAGTACCGGTTGGGTTATCCCACGCGGTTGGTGTGCTGACATCGGTTCCGTCTGAGAAACTATCGATGTCGGCGTTGTTACTGGCGGTCAGCTGTTGATTGGTAAACACCGTCACCGCAAAGCCAGCTACGGCGTTGGTTACGACACTCAACTCTTGGGCTGCAACTGCTGCCGTACCAAGTGCGTCGAGCGTTCCGAAGGGAATCTCTGTCGCCGTTGTGGTAACCGTGGTTGCTTCGGTGTCAATGGTGGTTCCCGTTGTCGTACCCGTGACAGTGAAGTTAAAGATTGGATCAACGTCGGCCGTTACAGTTACCTGTTCGATGATTGCGAGAATGGTACTTCCTGAGTCTTGTACCGTTGTTCCTTCATCGACAATCTCAATCAAGAGCTCGTAACTACCGGTGGCTGCGTTGTTGGTAATCTGATTAGTACCAGTCGTAGCGTCGAACGTTGCGTTGGTTCCAATCTCGATTTCGAGCGTGTCACCAGCCGAAACTGTTCCTGCAACAGAAACCAGCTCAAATATTTGTCCAGTGGTACTGGCAGTCCAGTCTGTTCCAACTGCTTCATCAGTGGTGTTAAGTGCGAGGTCAACGTCGTCATCGACGATTGAAGCTACGCCAGTGAAGCCTGCCGGGAACGTGACCCGGATAACGTCATCGGCATCGATACCAGCCGATCCAGTCGGTAGATCGAACTCGATAGTGTGGTTTGCTGCAGTACCGGGCTGTGACGTAGACAGCGTGTCGGTAATGGTCGTGAGACCAGCCGCTTGTGCAGTGTAGTGTGCACCGACGGCCCAGCAGACCAACGCTACAGCGAGCACGGCCGCGATTCCGCGATCAACTGCAGTGAATTTTGTTAATACGAACATGTTCTTATTTTGCGTATTATTGAATTGGTAAGTAACTACACAAATGTTTGCTCTACGTTGATACATTTTTAGTAGTATCAAACACTTGCTATCCAGCTCCGACACATGTGGAGTAATGTGATCTGTTCTGTGTAAACGTACAGCCGTTTCCACAGTCCACACCTATGTCTCAGAACTGTCTACCAGACATTATACCGACATCCGAATCACTGCGGCTTTTACTTGTGTTGATAACTAACCCAATGACGTTACGTCAGTACCGTACCGTCTAGGTTTTTACATCGGTACATCTGAGATTAGGTTAATCCGGCTGTAAAAGCCACAAAAGACACCTGTCTTTTGTGGCTTTTAGGCTTTAATAAGCGGTAATTCAGCCCAATTTGTCGTATACCGTGGGGATAACAGGTCGCGGGCGGGAGCCCACGCCCCAACGCCTGGCAGACGCCCTAGTGTTACCACATCGGTCCCGAATTTGTGATTGAGGTGGTCGAGTACCGCCATCACCGGACGACCCTCAGTTTCGGTGGTTGTAGTACCAAACAGATCAGCTTGCGCGGCGGCTACGTCAGAAAACCAGCCCAAAACAACCCCGGCTTTTTTATAGGGCACCTCGGGGTCGTACACCGAGTCAAATAACCGCAGCGCCTCGTGCAGGAGGCTGCGCGTGTCGCTGGTGGGCACGGGCAACGTGCACTGTGTACTACCTGGCCGAAGAATCCAAGCGCTGTGTCGACTCGGTCGCGCCAAAACCTGCAGATACCGGCACTGCAACCCATGCCGCCGTAAGTCGGCTGCCGCCTGATGAATGTGGTACGACACCGCATCCGCGACCACTGTCTGGCTGGTGGTGGCGGTCTTAAACGAGCGACTGCTCATAATACTTTTCGGTACCGCTGTCGCTCCGTCACCCACGCGCCAGACTGCCTGCTCCCGTAATTCGTCGTACAAACGGCAGCCAGCTACCCCAAACAGGGCAGCTATTCGCTGTCGGTCAGCTGCCAGGAGGTCGGCAACTGTGTGCATGTGCTGCTGGCGGAACCGCTCTGCCAACCGACTACCGATGCCCCACACCTCAGCCAGTGGTACGGTGGGTACAACTGCCTGCCAGGTTGCGCCAGTTAATACACACACCCCACTGCCCCGCTTTTCCTGCTCGCTGGCATACTTGGCAATGGTTTTACTGGCAGCGGCCCCTAGCGACACCGGCACACCTACGGTCCGCTCAATGGTCGCTTTTATGTCTACCAGCTGCTGCTTCGCTGCCGCCTCCGTAGACGCTGTTATAGAAAAAAATGCTTCATCAATAGAATACACCTCAATTTCGTCGACCAAGCTCTCGAGGGTACGCATAACCCGACTCGAAAGATCGCGATAGAGGGTAAAGTTGGACGAAAAGGCCGTGGTGCCGGCGTTGGTAAGCGTCTCACGGACCTGGAAGTACGGTACCCCCATCGGCACGCCCAAATCTTTGACTTCGTTACTCCGGGCCACCACACAGCCGTCGTTGCCCGATAGTACGACAACTGGCCGACCCTGTAAATCGGGCCGAAATAAGCGCTCGCAGGAGACAAAGAAATTATTGCAGTCCAGTAAGCCCGTAAGGTGCATACGAATTAGTCTAGCAATTCTGACGCGATAATGGTAATCATTCGACAGAGACGCTTGCTAGGCCTAATAGGAATACCGGATGCCGTATGATCCACGCTTCCCTGCTGACGGATTGCGGGAATTTACCCCGCCCCGGATACCAAAACCAACGCCACCAACCCCCGAGGACGCCTGATACGGCGCCGCCCGAGCACACCTGTGCTCGGGCTTCTTAGTACCGAAACTGGCGGACACTGCCAACCACCACTCCCCAGATATAGCAGTCTTCGTGCTGGTTAACCACAATGGGCTCATATCCCGTGTGTTCAGAGACCAGAATCAGCTGTCCTCGAGCGCAACGGGCCCGTTTTACGACCAATTCGCCGTACACAGCCGCTACCACAATACTCCCTTCGCGCGGCTCTTTTGAGCGGTCAACCACCAGTACGTCACCGGAGAAAATACCTGCCCCCTCCATTGAATCACCCTGGACACGGACAAAAAAAGTCGCGGTGGGGTTTTTAACCACTAAATCATGAATATCAAGCGCTGCCTCAACCATATCATCGCCGGGAGCTGGAAACCCGGCCGCTGGCTGACTCGCGTACAGTGGCGTAGTTGCGTGCTCGGGGGTGGCGGGGGTATAGACCCCAATAATACTCGTTTTTGTAACCATACGGAGTGTTTAGCCGGCAAGCGCGATAGTAGCACCGGTCGTCACCAGCGTTTGTAGATAATACAGACCACCCATAACCGCTAATAGTCCGACCGAGTACGCGACCTGAACGGGTTGTTGGCGACGCCATTCAAGGGTACCCGAGAGCACCAGCACGCCCACCACAAAAAGTCCGAGCGTAGTGTAGAGTGCCTGCAGCCACGACTGCGGTGAGGTTACGAAGGAGCCAAGCCAACCCATTACCGGGGCGTCAGTGCCTGACACTGCCTGCGTGCGCGCGGGTACCGCATTGGTAGTCGTTGCGATGAACTGCTCCTGCTCCGGTGTCGGCTGTGCCGTTGCGATAGGCGTCGTCGCCGTAGCTGGACGGGCAGCAGTACGCTCAGTTGTTGGCGTGGTGGTCGGTCTTGGCGTCGTTTCGGTAGACCGAACCAGGTTGCTTGGTAGCGGATCAGGTGTATCTACCACAGCCTCTGTCGTCTCTTCTGACCCTAAAACAGCCGAGGACTCAGCCGCCCTATCTGTGTTACGCTCAGCTGCCGCTACCACTGGCGGCGGGGTAGCTGCTGGGGTTGGTTCTGGTTCGGCAGGAGCAGTAGCGACCGCTACTGGCTGTGCGGGCGCAGTTGCCACTGGTGCAGCCGCGGTGGCGGCTGGCGTACCAAACAGCTGGACCACAAACACCGTGGCGTGACCCTCAAAGCGACCCTCCGCAACACCAATACCAATTTCAGTGTAATTGCCATTCATAATATTGGCGCGGTGAGTGGGCGAATCCATCCAGGCGTCCACCACCTCCTGCGAATCATTAAAATGCACCGCCAAATTCTCCCCGGCGTGTACGAACGGGTAGTTTACCGACCGAAACCAGTGCCACGGCGACGTACCGTCGGGTGCATAGTGGGCAAAATAGCCCATTTCAGCCATATGCTCGGCTTTGAGTTGCGCAGCGCGGTCGAGGGTTGTATTACGTACCAGAGGCCCAATTGCACCATCGGCCCGTTCATCATTGGTCTCTTCCACCACTACCGCGGGTAACACTGCTGAAATCAGCCAATCAATATTGAGCCAAAGAAGCGCGTGTAGGTTCGCCAACGCAAACGAGACCATTACTAGGCCGAGCATGGCCACCATTGCCACCTTTTGCAGTAGGTGCGGTCGGTAGTCGTTTCCGGCATGGGGTACGACGTGGTCTTTAAGCCAACGCAACATACGGTAAGTATACCGCACTAGACGACACGAAAAAACCGCCCGCGCTCAGTGCGCAGGCGGTTTTTTATATCATCGTACTTAGGCGCCGCCGTGGTCAGTATCGATATTGCTGCGCAGGTTCTCACCGTCTAAACTTGGGAACGGATCTCCCGGGCAAACAATGTCATTAATCTTCCACTTAGTTGTCTTGTAGACAAAACCAGTTGGTCGATCGTGCGGTACGATACCAGCCTCAAACCACGGAGTCAGAGTCTCGCTGCGGTACACCTCCTGGAAGGCTTTAACATTGAGGTCAGTCGTACGGTCAAAGACGCCGGTGATTGGGTTATCGTAGCCCATCACCATACTCAGGAAGAGTTGGAGCTTAATCACCTCCCACGGATTGTTTTCCCAACCAATCTGCATATGGTCTTCAAGGAACGGGCAGAATGAGGTGGTCGCAGCCCCTAACACCCGGCGATCTGCCTCAGCAGCGCTAAAGCTGATTACCGACCCGATATCACCGCCGTTATTATTATTGTTACTATCGTTACTGTTGTTATCGTCGTCGTCATCGACGCCACCACCAGTATCGCCTGGACCAGTAAAGGTGTTGTAGAAATCACACACAGTATCGTTCTCGATCTGTGATTGCGAATCATTGTCGCTGCCAAAAGTACAACCAGTAGCTTCAAGCTGGTCGCCGTTTTGCTCGACCTTAAACTGGGTCCAGTTGGCTTGCTCAACTTCTACGATCACCCACTCACCACTATCAGCCGGCAGGTCTACGAAGCTGTAGGCTCCGGTACCATCGGTGCTCGTGGTGGCAAAGAGATTGAGCGCTTCGTTAAGAGCAGTAATTTCCCACTCAGGAATACCCTCACTCGTACTGGCATTGAATTTCGTTCCCGTGATGGTAATGAAGGTCTCTGGTTCGACTGGTTCTGCACCACAGCGAAGCGCAGTGTCATCGAGGAATGGTCCTAAGCTATTGTTCCGACCTTCGTCAACAAAGAGGATTTCTGTGAGTACGTTAGTAGCTGTGAAGGTAGCGCTATGAGTGGTCCACTCCGTTTCATCATCACCTCCGTGCTCGTTATTGGTTGCCACCTCTACGCCGTCAACATAGACGCGCATACGACTCTCGGGCTTATCACGGTCTGGTCGCGCAGCGTATTGCCATGACAACGTATACTCTTGCCCCACAATAGTAGCGACCATCTGACTCACCTGCGTGGCTTGATTACTGCCAAGTTCGAGATGTTGGTCGCCAGCAGCGGAAACCCAACCATTTACTCCCGCTTGTAACTCGGCCTTAGCGATTCCACCCTCTGCTTTTTCAATGTGCCAGCCAGTAAGGTCGTCGAATAATTCCCAGCCATTGCTATTGGTCACCGTGTCGAGTTCGAACGATGGGTTGGCCAATAGATTGATGTCGTACTCACACGTTAGTGGTTTTGTGGGTACGTTGAAGGCAACACAATAGTACGTTTCGCCTGACGTTGGGTCATCAATGCGGTCGTGGTTATCGAAGTTACGACCGTCGGTGTGACAGTAGAGCTCAGCGGTTACATCGTTACCATTGCCTGTATCAGCTTCGTGTGAGAAGGCTAGGTAACCAGGTTTAAGCACTTCACGAAACCAGAAATGGTCGTTCTCGCTTGCGTATGTGCCCGGTATGGTAGCCGTCGCTACACCAACCTCATTGGTTGGACCAAAGGTGTTCCAGACACCTCCAGCAGGACCGGTAGTCGTATCACCGGCATCTGGTGCGTTTTCTGGCCCCCATTCGAATTCCCAGTCAGACGCAAGACGACAGCTACTGTTTTCGTTCGCAGCCAACCACTCCACTGCTGTTTCAGCCGTAATATCGTCAGCGCGATTCCAGTTTGGTAAGTCGTTCTCGTCTTCACAGACAATCTTAGTGGCCACAATGGTGACCGCTGGCTTATTGAGATTCAGGTTAACTACATCGAATTGTTCAGTTTCCTCGTCCACTACGACTGAACCCAGGCCTGACACATTTGACCACTCTGGTTGCATTACTTCTGCAGCCACATACTCACCGTAGGGTACATCACGAAAGGTGACACAACCATTATCACCGGTCACACCGGCAAAGCCTTGGTAAACTGATGCATTAAGCGACCCGGTGTTATCGCCGTAGAATGAGTCATTAATGGCTAGATTTACTGGACCAGCCACAGTCGGCACGAACGCTTGTGCATACTCATGGAGAGCATTGTATGGACCCCAATTTGATAATGGATCAACCTCACCATCTATAGAGAGTTCTAGAATGTCGGTCCCAAAACCGTTAAATCCATCCATTACCGTGACCCAGTCGTCTTCCGTTGAGTACTCAGCATCGACCACATTGAGCGGGCCACGGTTGTTGTCCCACGTTCCATTAGCAACTACATAGTGCGAGACACCGGCGGCCAGGGGGTCCGTGTCTACCCCAGCGGCGTCATTAGCAGGCACCACGTAGTCACCTATCTTGCCGGCATTGAGCATGAGCGTCCAGCCAGCCAGCGGATTTTGCTCATCATCGTACTTACACATCGTAACGCCACTTGCCTGTGGCACATTCCACGCCACACAGTAGTAGGTCTCACCTGCTTCGACACCGTCAATTCGGTCGTAGTTATCGTAGTTTTTTACATCCGTATGGCAGTACACCTCAGCCGAGAAATCGTCGGTATTCTTATTACCCTCTGCTTGGTAGGTAAACGGAATGTAGCCCTCTTGCAATACCTCGCGGAACCACAGGTTACTGCTTTTTTCGAGGTCAGCTTCGGTGAGCAGGGTCATCGCCATACCCGCTGCATCGGTAGTGCCAAACGTAGTCCATGGGTCATCGGCTTCACCAACGAGCGTATCACCTGGGTCGTAGCTGCTCTTGGGACCCCACTGAAACTCCCAGCCGCGAGCAAATTCACAGCTATTGTGCGTTGCTACCCAGTCGGCAGCGGTGTCAGCGTCTATATTAGGACCATTAGCACCCCAATTGGGTAGTTCTGATTCGTCGGCACACACAATCTTATGCGCGATAAGCGTACTGAAATCCTGACACGCTCCATCGATAATAGTAATTGCATCCAGGTCATAGCCGTCACCATTACCACCCTGCACACCAGCCGAATTATCAACCAGTTTTACAAATTTAACGTACGCGAGACTGGTGTCGGCAATATCGACCGTACCGTCGCCGGTCAGTGTCGTCGCCATCTCAAAATTGACACCGTCGGCTGAGAGGTAGACGTGTACTTGCTCCTCAGTCTGCTCGTTGGCAGTACCACCGGTAATTTCCCAGACAGCGATATCGGCACCAGGCTGATCAACCGCCACTTTGTCGGTAAATTCGTATACCAGTTCTCCCCCAATCCCAAGGCTAAAGAAATCGAGCGGATTCACCTGCCAATCGTTAGCTTCCTGACCGAAAAAGTTAGCGTACGGTGCAACGCCCGCCTCAATCGCGGAAACAAGTCGGCGGTTCGCTTCGACCAGGTCACCGTCGTTTTGGAACTCCGGGTCAGTGTACGAAACCACCTCGCCATCAAAACTGCATACTTCTGGCGCTTCTGGCTCAGGAACGGGGCACGCCTGGCTACCAGCGCTCGCGGTCGAGGTCTTTCCATTCAACGTCCAAACGAGGTTACTGCCATCGAAATCGACGCTAAACGCGTTATTGGGGTAGAACCCCGTACGGCCCATTCGGTCATCATTCGGGTACGCTGGTGCTGGGTAACTAAATACCGTCGTTTGGCCTTGATCTTGGTCGTTGGTGCCGCCACCAGTAAACTTGTTGGCATCGCCAACCGGGATCACGACCTCAAATTCGTTAGGATTCTCCCAGCCAAAGTGTGCTCGGTAGCTCTCTTCATCGAGGGTCTCAACACACTCAAGAATAGGACTAATTGGCTCAACCTCTGGCTCAGGACAGCGTAATTGTTCGTTTAAGCTCGCTGTCTCAGTACCATTAGGTAATTCCCAGACAATACTTGAACCGTCCCAGTTTGGAATCTGAATTGCGGTGTCGGGGTAGAAGTCAGTTCGACCGACTCGGGGACCATCGGCGTTCTCGGCAAAGGTTTCAGGGAAGTACGATTGGTAGGAATTAGGAGTGACCGTATTGTTTGGTCCAAAGGGGATACTCTGCTCCACTCCGGTATTGTTTTCGTAACCAAAGTGAGCGATATACTTGCCATCATTCTCCGGATCTGGCTCCCAGCACTCAAAGATGGCGTCCACTTCGGGTGCTTCATCATTCTCTGGCGGTACCGGAACTCCCTCAAGTGTGAAAGAAACCTCCACCGTCTCATCAGAACCTGGGTCGCCGATGGCTTCTGGGCCAGCCAAAAGCGTTGTACCATCACTGGCGTAGAACGAGAGTGTCTCTCCAGAGTTATTAAGGCTGCCACTAAAGGTGCCGTCACAACTCACGCCATAATCAGTTTCAGCGTCTCCGCCAGACTTGCAAAGCGTGTACGTAGCACCCGGGGTGAGTACCGTACTCACCGGAAAGGTATACAGTTCGCCAATGGCCTCGTGCAGTTGCAGCTCTGAGAGGTCAACGTCTACACTCCCGGTATTTGAGAGCGTAATATATTCAGAACTAGTGTTCGCCGGCGCCGCCATTACTGTAGCGGTTACGGTCGTTGTGGCTGCGCGCGCGAAGGTAAAGCCAAAGTCAAAAAAAGACGCTGGAAAAGCGCTCAGAATAAGACTCAAGCCAACCACTACTGCCAAGCAGCGACTTGTAAAAGATGTTCGGTCAATAAATGTCATAAATATAGCTATTAAGTTGTAATTCCCACCATACGCCGACTCCCTTTATCCGAGATGTTGGTTAGGCGCATTCAACCATATTTGAGTAAAAAAGCAATAGTTTAGCCCGCTGGCGGTACTCCAGCCGGGACGTTGGCGGCCCGGGCGTACACTATCAAATTGTGTGAGTACCGATTGGTGTCAGACGCGTACGTACCACTGCAGGTCACAAGGCGAAGGCCGGGGTAGTTGGTATCGCCGTAGACTGCCTCAGTTGGAAACGCTGTTTGCGTGGTGTAGGTAATACGCTCTGTCACAAATTGAGTGACGGTGCCATCGCTTAGTACAATCTCAATTATATCGCCTACCTGTAGTCGGCGCAGCGGATAGAACACTGCTGGTCCCAGCTTGGAATCGACATGACCTAAGACCACTGCTGGTCCGCGCTCACCTGGCAGCGGCCCGTACTGATACCACCCCACAGTATCAAACTGTTCCGGAACGACAATCGTCTGATCCTGGTTGAGTCCCAGTGACTCGCCAAACGTAGTGTCGATACCGACCGCTGGAATACTGAGGTGGGTTGGTACAACGCCAGCATCGACCCGGGTATTAGCGATTAGTTCATTGGTCGACGGTAAACCAACCAGCCACGTTGGAACCATGGTAAACACCGCCAGTAACATCCACATTACCCCGCTACCAATCAATACACCGAGGGTAAACGCACCCCCTACACGCGACCATTGGCTGAGCCGAGGTTGCAACATTTTAATTTTTAGCTACGACGACGAACGTACCCTAGCCCGGCTACGATAAGGAGGAAACTAACCAAGGCAGCCCACTGTGGCCAGCTGCTACTCGCACCACCTAAACCAGTGTTGGGAGCACCGAGTGGTACTGCACTGACTTGCTCACCAAGAATCTGTGGCGTACCGCCACCAATACCGCCAGAGCTACCAGAACCACCGCCCGGACGAGTATGTGCAACCGAACACGTGTCGGTACGACTGCCGCGGCTGACAGTTAGTTCGTATGTGGTCAACTCCGTCGCTAGCACCGCCGTGCTACCCATATCAACCACGTCGTCGGTGGTCGTGGCAAAGATTTCCGTACCATTCGCTGTGATTACCACTTCATTTCCAAAACGCGTCTCCCACATAAGGGTACTGGTGGCCCCGCTGACAAACGTCGTGTCTGCTAGCGTGAAAGCCTCACAGACTGGTCCACGGCTGCCACCTCCACCACCACTACGCACCGTAATGTCGACGCTGCACGTAGTGGTCGATTGCGCATCGGACGCTGTCAACGTGTAGGTCACATCGTTGGTCACACTGACTACTAAACTACCGGTTGCGGTGGTAGTACCAACACCGTTGTTAAGTAGCGCGGTAGTAGCTCCAGTGGCATCCCAGGTTAGGGTGACGTCGGCTCCTTCTGCCACCGCGTTCGCGTCCGCACTGATAGTACAGCTCAAACTACCATTCCCGCCGTTGCCGCCGTTGCCGCCGTTGCCGCCGTTGCCGGTAAAAATGTTACCGAAGTTAAAGGGGCCGCCAACCACCGGTGTTTGCGCGTGCGCTACTGACACGAACATATTAAACGGAAAAGGAATCGTCTGCGCGGCAATGTCTTCTGGTACTGTAATGACATACGTCACGGGGGTTGGGTACACTTGTTGCCAATTTTCCTCTACCACCTCTTGGAGTGTATACGTCCCTGCAGTAACTACAAACTGGTAGTAGCCATCAATATCGGTCGAAGTGGTCGCCAGATTATCGGTGCCAAGTAATTGCACCTCCCAATCCTCGAGTCGATCCTCGTCTTCGTCAATCACTCCATCTTCGTCAACATCGTGCCAAACGTACCCTTCTATCAAATACGTCTCATCTCCCCCGCCGTTATTATTGTAGATGCACGAACCATCATCCGTGTCAGCCGCTGGGTCATAGTTATCCGCTTCTGGGTCGGTACAGCCCTCAATTTCTGGCTGATTTACTGGTCGATACTGGTTATCGGCCTGGCAATCGAGCCAGCCGTGGTCGACGTTACCGTCATCGATGGTAATCGTTGTACTGTACGCACTACCCGCATCACAGGCACCGTACCAGCCAATGCGCCAGTCAGTTTTTACAAAGCCGGCTGGAACTAGCTCCTCAATCGTATAGGTGCCGACTGGTAGATCAATCGCCTCGCCGTGAGCGACAACGCTATCAATCCCTGGCCCACTCACACGATACGAAAAATCACTGAGTGCATACCCTAAATCAACGCCACTAATGGCTTTACTGACGGTCAGCGCGACCGTTTCTTCGCTGTTGTAGGTATCGGCAGTAACAGCCGTTGGCAGGAGGCCCATACTCGCACCGAGACCAAGTATGAAGGTTAGTGCGACCAGAGCGATACGGATTTGTAAGACTTGCATATTGATGAATATAACTACGTAATAAAGCGCGCGAGGACAATCACTGTGCCCACCATACTATAGGCCCTACACTCCTCAAACTTGACGCGCGCAAAATCTGTTTTCTGACGCCAGCGGTCTACAGCTACCGGAAGAAGCCAAATACCTTTTTTACAAAGCCTCCCACTCCGCCAGCGGATGATTCGTTGCTTGGCGTAGATGCCGGTTCTGGTTCTGGCTGCGGTTCTGGTGCCGGCTCGGGTTCAGGGGCTAGGGTTGGCGCTGGCTTTGGGGCCGGAGCAGGTGCTGATGTGCTCACTACTGGCTCGGGTGCCGGTGTCGGAGCTGGCGTTGGAGCAGGTGCTGGTACAACCGGTCGGGTTGAAGCTGCCCCGGCTACGCGAGGAGTGCTCGGCGCCATCTGGGGCAACATCGGACGGGCCACCACTGCTGGAATATAGAGAGTGTACTCCCGACTGACAATCTCAGCCTCGGTATTCTCAGCCGCGATGCGGTAGGTGTACGTCATACCCCGTTGAAGACCAGTGAATAAACGGTAGTGGTGCGTCTGCTCACGCTCATTGCGCTCAGTAACCTCACGGTAGCCTAAGCGAGGTGCTGTCGGGTTGTATTCCGTCCGCGCCGTCACTGGACTATAAGCCATCTGGGTCTTTGAGCTGCTCGAGGTCTCCCACGCCATCAACACACCCACCGAACCGTTACGGGACGGAAACAGCAACAGCGGACCAACGTTACCGACCGCCAAAGCGACGCCGTCAATGAAAATCTCATGTTCTGCATTGGGCAGCTTAAGTGGTGCAGTGCCGGACGCTTTCGCACCTTCAGCGGCATACGCTTCAACTGAGGCAATATTAGTGTATGGACCACTCGGTGTCTCACTACTATAGGCAGTATCGTACTCAATCTCAATTTCTTCACCCGGCAGAACTGTACCTAAATCCCATGACTGCTCGCTCAGTACCGCACCGATAGGGTTTTCGAGTGTATCAAAGACCGTCACATTGTACGCAGTACCGCCACGGTTTCGCACGGTAATGGTGTACGCCACCGTCTCACCAGCCGCAATCGTATCGCCCACCTCGACATCGGCCTCTTTCGTTACCAGCAAGAACGGTGGGGCGTCGGAGTCAACGGCATTCTGAAAGCGATCAATTGACTTGGTGGTACTCGAATCATCGTTATTACGAGAACTACTACCACCATTTCTTCCACCGCCAGTTGGCCCAGAACTACCACCACTACTATCATTGTTAGATGTATTTTCATCTGGATCTGATGAATTACTGTCTGAATCATCGTTTTCTGAGGTTTCACTGTCATCGTCTTCTGGACCCTCGCCGGTCTCGCCATCACCCGTCTCAGTATCGTCCACTGGCTCGGGGTGCTCCACCGTCTGTCGCAATACCAGCACATTATCTTGTTGCAGCGCGTCGGCTTGGTCGCTGTCAATAATTGCGGTCGCTGTCGCGGTGTGGGTGCCGTACGGTAAGTCGGTATTAACCGTCGCGTTTAGCGTCACCGACTTACTCGCGCCCGGAGCGATACTGCCGAGAGACACCAACTGCTGGTTATTATCAGTTGAATTAGCGTGCGCATTCAGAAGTGTCTGGCGCAAGGTAACGTTTGTGGCGGTAATATCGCCGTTGTTAGTAACAATATACTCGTAGGTTAACTGACTACCGGGTGCCGCGGGAGTGTCGGCCGCATTCACCGAACCGGTCAACGCTAAATCTGTGGCTGAGAAGGTTACGTCACCAGCGAAATCTCCAAAGATATTGATGACCGCAAAACTAAAGTTTGTACCAACAATATTGGTATTGGCAATATTCATTACGTTCGCGCTGGCGACCGCATCGCCAGTCTGAATATTGCCCACGAGGGCAGCTGCCGTGTTTTCGCCCGTGACTGCCTCTACTGTAATGTTGTTCTCTACGTTAGTGGTATTGGTGTCGGCGATATTAGCCGTGTACGAGTCGACATCGTAGGGCAAGATCTCCGATGGACTAATCTCGGCGCCTTCGTTGTAGATGATGACACCGTCGGGCGTCCAGTCCCAGGTTAAGCCGTCAGGGAGTCCGTATACATCTCCTGACCAGGCACCATGGATACGGATATGTAGGTACATCGAATCGCCCCCGTAAATATTCTGGTTAGCGCGGTTTAGAATATTCGACTCAGATTCAGCGTTCCCGGTTACGACCGATGAGTCGTACGCTACCACTTCGTTGTTGGTACCTGTCTCGGCCGACGAATCGACGTCGTTCTTCACCACTGCGTCGTTGGTCTGGGTTACATTAACCCGAACATCCTCAGCGTGTTCTGTTTGCGACATTCCGTTCGGACGGCCGAAGAAGGCATCAAATAGTTCTTGGGTTGGGAGCACCAAATCGCCATCGAGGTCGCCCATTGCGTTCAAGGTCAACATACGATAGTTAGAATCGATGATGTTGGTGTTAACCACATTAATCACGTTGGCGCCGGCGTAGGCATCCCCGGTGACAATGCTGGCAAAATCGCCCTCGGCTTCGTTACGACCTGTAACGGCTTCAACAAAGGCGTCGTTAACCACTACCGCGTCATTGGTCTGACTAAAATTGTAGACGATATCCTCCGCCATACACGAAAGGAGTGAACAATCGTCGGCCTCGGCTAAGAGCGATGTCTCATCAGGGAAGAAAAGGTCTTGAAGATTCAGTGTCTGATTTGGCTCTAAGCGGGTGTTCTTAAGGTACAGATACCCGTCAGAGTTAACCACATTAGTATTGATTACATTAGCCAGGTTAAGCGCTGCATACGCGTCACCGGTTTCAATCGAAGCAATACTGCTGGCCTCGGCGACATTGTCGCCGGTATGCGCGAAGATGAGCGCATCATTCGCGACGTCGGCGTCGTTCGTACCCGTAGCATTAAAAGTGTAAAAGTCGAGATCGTTCGGTGCCTGACCTTCAATCTCACTCATTACCACACTTGAGTTCACGTCGTTATCAATTTCACCTTGTGCTGTTGCTGGGCCGGTTTCGATAGTCACGTTATTTCCGGTTTGCTCTACCTCACCGGTAACGTCGGCTTCATCATTAGCCTCGCCCGCACCGAGTTGGTTACTGGTTAGAAC
>CAZZPW010000001.1:0-9302 GCA_964655825.1 uncultured Candidatus Saccharibacteria bacterium | reverse complement strand
GCCGCACCATCGGTACCGGCGGTAGAACCATCGGCGTCACTACCAGAGCCAGCATCGGCTCCGTCGGCACCGTCAATCCCGTCAGTAATTTCTGTAGGCGCAGGCGGAATATCTGGCACATCATTGGCCAGTGCCGGCACTGGAAACGTGCTCGCTAGTAGTGCGATAAGCAGTATACATACGCCGAACTGGCGCATACGAAGTGAAGGTTTAGCGTAGAGCATTGACATACGAAATGAGTAAGTTGGTGAGCATAGTGAGTAATGTGGTTCGGACCTCCGCTGGTGGCAACGCCGCAGCCGTGGTGCCAAGAATGTGCGTTAGCGATGAGGACGGTACCGACGAGGCGCTGTCTGCACTATTAAAATCATAAAAGTACTCCCCTGTACCATTGACGTCAGTATATATTTGTGTTCTGTACGATTCTACACCCGTAGAAATAACACTCTGGCCGTCTTGACCATCAGCACCATCACGACCAGCCTGACCGTCTTCACCGTCGGTACCATCAAGACTTTGGTTACCGCCAGTATTGACACTGCTGGAAACACGGTTGCTGATTTGAAGGGTATCTGCGTGCACAGAAGGTACACTCATGCCCATAAAAGCAATACCGACAACCAAAACTAATGTGTGTGTTTTATAGTCCATAGGATGACCTCTCGCTCAAGGTGGTAACTGCTGTTACTACCCTGAGCAGAGGTTCTCTCATACGAGAGAACTCTGCAAACGAAACCTAGCGTCGAACTACACGAGAAACGTTGTAGTTAACACGGTTGGTTACGTAGCTCCAAGAGTCAGCGCGTCCGGTGCGGATGTCTCCACCACGACCACCGTCGCCGCCGTTACCACCTGAAGCTCCGGTTCCGGTGTCACCACCAGCTCCGCCAGCGCCAGAGTCACCTCCAGCACCACCTTCACCGGTCTCACCACCAGCTCCGCCAGCGCCACCGGCGCCACCAGACTGTGAACCGTCTACCTCATCACCACGGAGGGTGTCAGCGTCGCCGCCGTTGCCGCCGTTGCCGCCGTCACCAGCACCTTGGGTGCTGCCGCCAGGGCTCACGTTCATGCTCTTGCCGCCGTCGCCAGCGCCACATTCACCGCAGTCGTTGCTGCCGCCGTTACCCCCCTGGCCGGCGTTACCGCCATTCTCACCCTCAGATTCGTTATCGCCAGTGAGTGCCTCAGAATCGGCCTCGTTGTCGATATTCACGTCGTTGTTGGTGCGAACGGTCGCCTCAGTCTCATCAAGGTCATTGTGACCAGCGTCACGGATAACCGTGTTCTGGGTGTTATTGGCCTCAGTTAGGATGTTTGAGTCTGCAACTGCATTACCACTTTCGATAGTACCACCGTTGCCGCCGTTACCAGCGTCACCACCGTGGCCGCCAGCGCCGGTGTCACCACCTGCGCCGCCGTTACCAGAGTCGCCGCCGTCGCCGCCGTCACCAGTGTTGCCACCGTTGCCAGCTTTGCCGCCGTTACCAGCTTCCTGGTTACCATCCTTGCCGTCTACGTCGCCTGAAGCGTCGCCGCCGTTACCGCCGTTGCCGCCGTCACCAGCGTCTTGGGTGCTACCGCCAGCTGACAGGTTGATACTCCAACCGCCGCTACCAGCGTTGTTACCACCACGACCGCCGTCGCCGCCGCGACCACCGCGACCACCACGTGAGGTGTTACCGCCAGTGTCAGCAGAAGAAACAGCGCTGTTAGTAATCTTGGCGCTATTGTTCGTTACGACTGTAACGGTATCATCTTCGTACGCCTGAGCAGGAAGCGCGAAAAGCGCAAATGCCATAGCAGGAAGCATGATGACCGCTGCTGTCTTTTGTAAAGCTAAAGTCATAAATACTATGATTAAGTTATAAGCGTCTAGTAAAATTGTAGCGGACGTATGGTCTGCACCCCTACGGGGCAACCATTCCACCACATGGTAGAAGTACGTCGTGCAATTGTGAACTGCCCAATTGGATACAGTTCACGTCACTACCGACCACGGTGAGCTCGATGGTGTGTCGAAGCTGCTGTGTGGGAGTAGCTGATCAACAGTGACGTGAACTTCAGTCGAGCGAACAAAAAAACCGCTATTCAGGCTCAGCCTAAAAAGCGGTCTCAATATGTGGGGTATACTCCCCTCGATTAGATTGTGTGTTCGCAAAATAACGCATGTTCGTACATCATGCATTAATGCTCCCCTTCAAAATGCTTCACTATAGTAGTGCTGTACACTAGGTGCTGTCAAATAGTTTGCTGACTGCGATACACTCAGGTATATCTGTCAATTAGCGCAGTATGAAACAATCCGCCTGCCACTGCGTACCAAACAAAACGTAGCCACTAAGGATCGACCAACCAGGGGAGTAACCTTATTGTAATCATAAGGTACGGCTAGTCGATCCTTAGTGGCGGCGTTTTTATATACGTCGGAATGGTAGAAAGGAAAATCGCAGGCTCATTTAGAGTCTCTGCGACCAAGCTGCCGGCAACTATATAGATAAATGAGTTATTTTTCAAGGGTACGTCTTGATGGAGGCTACCGTAGACGCTGCGCCAACGTCATACACGGGCCACTCGAGAGTTGGTGCGCGGCCAGTTGTGCCCGCAGCGCAGCGCGCTCCTGAGCCAGTTGTGCCGCCGTTCGGGTAGCGTCTACAGGCCACTGCGACAGTGCACACGCGGTTACCATACCTGGCTGGGTTGAGGTACCCAAGAGATGCACCAGTGCACCCTCCGCCGGTAGTTGATGCGCCCCCACCGGCAGGTGCATAACGCTCACCATCCACTCAGCCCCCGTGCGGTCAGTCAATATCCAGCCCGCCGAAGTGCTCGCCAGTGCACCCCGCCACCGATGGTCGTCTGGTTGATCCCAAAAGGCAATTTCTTGTTGCAGTGACGACGTATACAGCGACATACGCTCTCCCAGGTGGGTATCGACGACTTGCCCAACTCCTAGCCAGTAAAACGCCGCACCACCAATAAAGCTCATTCCAATACACGCCACCAAGACTAACCACACCGGGTAGCGGTACCCCCGCCGCGTGGTGCGAAAGTTTTTATACGCCAACCCCACCGTGCCAATCAGAACTACGATCCATACCACCGGCAGGTACGCCAGCACCATCCCAAACCGCGACATACCGGTCAGCTCGTAGAAACTGTACCAGCCATGTATCATAATATAAAACAAGGCGGCCAGAGCAATGGCACCAATTAACACACTAACGAGCCACGCCGAGTACACAAAACACTCTAGGCAGGTAAACCATCCCCGTGACCGCGGACATACTTCACCCGACTTGATTCGCTCCATAACTGAGCTCTGTAATTGACTAGTATCTTTCATACATCGATCTGTTTAGGTTCCAGCAACCTAGCAAGCCGAGCTTTACCCCGGTGCAGCAATGTGCCGACGGTACCGACCGGCACCTGCAGAATGTCCGATATTTCATCGTATTCTTTGTGCTCAAAATAACGCAACGTTAGTACATCCCGGTACTTTGCTGGTAGCGCCACCAGGGCGCGATTAAGCGCTTCAGTGTTGAGGCGCTCAGTAGCCAGTTGGTCGCTACGCAGTTCGGCGGCCTGCAAAAATTGCAATATCGTATCACTATCATCAACCACGTGCCCCTCCGGACGAACTGAATGTTTTCGGTACCAACTCACCGCTTCGTTGTGCGCAATCCGATAGAGCCAGGAGGAGAATTTTAGACGCTGATCAAACGCATTAAGGTTGCGGTAGGCCTTGATAAATATTTCTTGGAGCACATCTTGCTGATCTTCTACTCGGTGCACACCCAGCCGCCGCACGTAGCGCTGCAGTGGTGCTTCGTAGCGCGCCATAATGGCGCTGTAGTAGTCGGGCTCTTCGAGCGTCAGGGCAACCAACGCTTCGTCGCTGGTATCGCGGTGCGCGGCGGAGGAATACTGCATAGACGATGTAGGGCCGAAATTCGGTTGCTGCAGTATAGCAGGGAACGGCGACGAAGAAAGGTTGAGTAACATGCCCGACATACAGTACAATATACGTATGATACCTCGAACTTATTTCTCGCCGCTGCGGCTGGCCTGTATACTCGTAGTTAGCTGGTGGCTCACAATGGCCAACGTAGCCGGTGCGTATAATATTACGGACCAGCAGGCGTACCGCGTGGCTGATAGCCTGCCAGTCTTCACCTTCACCGTGCCGATTAGTGCGAGCAGCCGCTCAATCGCACTCCCCGTTTGGGGCACCCTCGGTGAGCCTACCCAACGTCAGTTTGGGTACCGCTTTTTTAGTGAAACAAGCCAATTAGCAATGGCTGGCGGTATCGGGTTTATCTTGAGCGACGCGCCAGTGGTCGACAATGAGTACCTGCTCACGCCCGGCCAGTCCGCCACCTTTACCATTGTGCTCATCGGTATTCCAACCACTGATGCGGCGGCGCAACAAATCTCTGCTCGCCTCACGAGCATACCGCTCTACCTCGGCAGTGACCGTGTACCGGCACCGTATACCGCCGCTGAGTTGCGTAATTTTGTCTCCGACAAGGTCACTGTCCGCTAGACCGCGTCGCCTGCCACCCAACCGGTAGTCCAGCATAGCTGTAGCGAATAGCCGCCACTAGGGCGATTAATGTGCAGGACGTCACCCGTTAGGTACAGTCCGCTCAATTTTTTAGAGGCCATCGTTTTAGTGTCTACCTCAGTCAAATCGACTCCACCGTCAGAAATAACGGCCCAGTCGAGCCCCATGGTGCCAGTAATCGTGAGCGGCATTGCTTTGAGGCGATCGGCCAGATCGTGCCGCTCCGCTCGACTCACACTATGAATTTTTGTCTCGGCGAGCTCTGGCGTGATTTGTGTTGCCACGGCCTCGGCCATACCCGCTGGCACAATATCTTTAAGGACATTCTTTAAGGTTTTATTCTGATTGCGCTTAAATACCTCGAGGACCCGATTGCGGACCGTTCCGACCTCGGTATCGGGGTACAGATCGATGCTCGCACATACCTGACCATTGTTCAGCATGCGTTTAACCTCGTGCGCAGCGTTTAAAATAAGTGGACCCGACACACCAAAGTGGGTAAACAATATCTTGCCAGTGCGTGAAAAGCGGGTCTTTTTACTATTATCTTTGTTTGCAAAAGTAATTTTCATAAACGAAAGAGTGGTGCCTGAGAGCGCCTTCACCCAATCCTCGGCGACGGTTAACGGAACGAGGTTCGGGTTGGGTTGATAGACCGTATGTCCGTACTGCCCTAGCCACAGGACTCCTTCGGCGCTCGCACCGGTTTCGGCATGTGAACTGCCACCGGTCGCTAACACAACGGTATCGGCGTGAAATGTACCCTGATTCGTGTGCACCCCAACCACGCGGGCTGCGCCATCGACAGTCTCGGTCACCAGACCTTGCGCTTTCGTTTTTAGCTTTAATTCAACATTATGCTGGATACAGTAGCTCCGCATGACTCGCGTCACCGCGGGCGCACTCATACACTCGGGGAACGCGCGCTGACGCGCCTCGACCACCAACGGCAAACCTCGTTTTTGAAAGAAGTCCCAACTATCGTGCATCCCGTGCTGACTAAAAGGTGAGTGCAAAAACTTTGCTGCGTCCCCGTAATGAGCTAGCAACGCCCGAGTGTCGGTCTCTGCATTTAAGATATTACACCGCCCGCCACCGGTAATAGAGAGTTTTTTACCTAGCTCTTTATTCTTCTCCACCAGTAATACCCGCCGACCGCGCTCGGCCGCGCGTCCAGCTGCCATCATGCCAGAGGCACCGCCCCCAACCACAATAACGTCATACTTACTTGACATAATCGCCGAATACTAGCATGATGCAGATACAAAAGAAACCCCAGCCCACCCTATGGAACACCAGCTACGAATCAATAAACGCATGGCCGAGCTTGGCCTATGCAGCCGTCGCGAGGCGGATACGCTAATTGCGAATGGATTCGTGCAGGTAAACGGCACGCCTGCCACTATCGGGCAATCTGTTAGTCTCCAAGATACGATTACGCTTAGCACTGATCCAACTGCCGATAAACAGTACCTCGCCTACTACAAGGGTCGCGGCATCATTACGCACTCCCCTGCCACCGGCGAGACCGACATTGCCAGTCGACTCAAGCGCGATTACAGCCTGGAGGGTGTCGCTCCGATTGGTCGACTCGATAAAGACTCCGAAGGCCTCCTCTTGCTCTCTAATGACGGTCGGTTAACCGGCCCGCTACTCGACCCCGAAAACGGCATTAAAAAAACCTACGAGGTAACGGTTGATAAAGGACTGACGAATCGCTTTGTACAAAACATGGCGGCAGGCGTACATATCGAAGGCTACACCACCAAGCCAGCGCATATCGAGCGAACGGGGCCCGTTCGCTTTACATTAACGCTCACCGAGGGTAAAAAACACCAAATTCGCCGTATGTGCGCCGCTTTGGGCTACCAAGTGCAGTCGCTTAAACGGGTACAAATTGCCAATATTGAACTTGGTAAACTCAAGCCCAACCAATATCGCAAGCTCACTGCCGTAGAACGTAAAGAGCTCGGTGCGCGTATAGGAATTGTGCTGTAGCAACAGCACACTAAATGGACTTTGGTGGCTGAGCAGCCATCGCTGCGGCCGCTACTGCGTTACTAGATGACAGATTACTGCCCGGACGGCTACGCATCGTTAGTATAGCGCCTGGCAGCAACCCTAACGCAACACTGAAGCTTGCCAGCACCAGCGTTAACACAATAAGCCCTCCGGCGAGCGCAATTTGTTTTTTACTCCCCAGCATTTTTTTGGCCAATATAAGTGCGCACGTGAGACTGAGTGAGACCACCAAAGAGAGTATAAGACCGTATTGAGCACCCCGTTCGGCAGCGGTAATGCTATTGGGCGACGCAATACCAACGATAATACCAAGAATAAGGGCTAGTATGACACTACCGACCAGGTAGGCGGCGTAAAATACAATCACGTCAGTAAGTGAACGAGCCCGTACGTAGTTAAAAAAGTCTTTTTTCATATCGTAATTCTAGCACGTCATTTTGTGCCCAGACATAAGTCTATTTTATCGTCTCGGGATAACGTCCGCAGGGCGTACTCGCGCTGACTGGCTACCGCCCGACTAGCTACCACCTCGTAGTACGCCAGCTCGACCGGTCGCCGTGCCTGGGTGTACTTAGCTCCCCTACCCGGCGCCAGACCGTTATGCTCTGCCACCCGTCGCTGCACGTCGGTGGTAATACCCGTGTAATAGGTATCATCGTGGCAACGGAGTATATATACGTACCAGTCCTGAGCTGCGGGCATACATCAGTACTAACTCCCACCGAACGCGGTTTCAAATACCACAGTGGCGTAGTAGATAAAGGCTATGGCAGCCAACATGAATACTATAAATTTAATCATACCCCGTTCGATATCGACGCCAGAACCACACCGTGGCGCCGAGGAAGATAGCCAGCACAAACAATACCCGCCATGTCGTAAGCGCGGTTACCCAGTGTCCGTAAAAGTCGTGGACAGCAAAGGTGTCGGCAATTGTGGTGAAAAAGCCACCCTGACTCCCCTCTCCAATCTGTAACTGGTAGCGCCCTTGGTTAACCGCATTACTGACTTCAAGCTTGTAGCTACCGGGGGTGAGCGTGGTTTCCAGCGCCGGCGCGGTGGCCAGGGCTACCCCCAGTCGCCGGTCACGACGGGGTTGCCACGTGGTGGTGTCGGCGGTTTGGCGCACCACCTCCTCTACCCCTCGCTGCACTTCGCGTACCAACAGCAACGAAACGGGTTCACTGTCGGGTGCGGTCGCGAGCGTGTACCGAACGGGGACCTCCTCTCGAACGGTAAACGTAAAGGTGTGTGGCCAATCGGTTAATTCACCGTAGTAGGTCTCAGCGGCGACCGGGTTAGCAAGCTGATCAGGGGTGAAGACATCTGCTTGCTCAATAAACACGACGGCATGGGCAGAGATCGGTGCGAACACCAGCCAGCAGCTTACGGTTGCCAGAGGGCGGTTAATTTGCTTCATCATACTGAAAGAATTCGTCTAACTGCTGCTCAAAGTAACCTTGCAATCCGGTACCACTCACGCCTGCACCGGTTGTTCGGCCAGGGTTGTCGAGGTAAGTAAGGGTGTCTCGAACCAGAGTAATTAATCTATCATCAGTCTCTAATACGGTACCACAGGTGTTTAAATCGTAACGAGCCTCTGGGGTAGTAACTAAAATACGGTAATCAAGCCCGTCGGCGTAACTCGGGCACGCCGCATCACTAGCCGGCTGTGCGAGCCGTTGCAGCGTTGCGGTCGTCAGCTCCTCGGTAAATGCACTCTGGAGGCTGCTCGGCACTCGCCCGTTCGTAACTGGCGTTTCCGGCTCAGGCTGGTAGCGATATCTCCCCTTCTCATCCAGCGAAAAAGCTGGGCAACTCTGGCTCCGCTCACAGCCACCGTACACTCGTACACCGATGGTCCACTCCGGCTCTAAATTGCGGGCTACGTCTTGGACCACCGGGTTGTTGAGGTAGGCCGGTACAAAGGTTGTGTAGTAGAGGTACATCCCACAAAACATCCCCATCAGCAGGGTCATGACAAATAGTACCCAATCGCGTGTACTCATTCTAAGATTATACCAGGCGACTCAGACCCCGGCAGAAAGCGCACTATAAAATCGTTAAATTCGGGAAACCACCCGAGGTTGTATAGCAAAGCTGAGAAGCCACCAAGCACCACAGCAAAAATAATGGTCGCCCCAACTGCGCGACCCAACCCACTAATGACGCCGCGCAAAAACACCATCCGCTTACTGTTAACCGTAGTAATGCGTTGCTCGAGCGCTTCAATCGACTCTTGCAGGTCGTTAGCGTTTGGCTCGGCTGCAGTTGGTTCTTCCTTTGTCATAGATAGTCTATAGGGTATCATAGCTCGACTGGAGAGTTGCCAGAGAGGAACCAATAGTCTGGGAGACTGTTGGTTCCGACCGAAGGGAGGTGGACGAAATCTGGTACCTATAGCGGAAGAGTGGCCGAGTGGTTTAAGGCGCACGCCTGGAACGCGTGTTGGGCTCACGCCCTCGCAGGTTCGAATCCTGTCTCTTCCGCTATAGGCATCAGGGGCTCGCCTGGAACGCGAGTAGGCGTCGTGCGTCTCGAGGGTTCGCATCCCTCACTCTCCGCAAACATGTTTTCGCCGCCACTAAGCGGCTTTTTTGTTTGCGGAGCGTGAGGTGCAGCGTTCGTCAGAACGCGTTGCACGGATTCGAAAAGCTTTTGTGGGATTTCTGGAAGCATGAACAGAAATACCCAAAAGGTGTACTGAAGCTGT